>NZ_JBPXLK010000022.1:0-99764 GCF_051843015.1 Nocardia sp. JW2 | reverse complement strand
GCTGAGTCGGTGTCCGTGTCGCTCTGACTCGAACTAAGTTACGTGCCGCCAAACACGAAGTCAAATCGGCTGGTCAGCAGGCTATTTCGGCGTACCGACGCGCTCGACCTGTCCACCGAGGGCTTGCATCTGCTCGACGAACTTGGGGTAGCCGCGGTCGATGTGGAACACGTCGTGCACTTCGGTGACGCCGTCGGCGACCAGACCGGCCAGCACCAGGCCGGCTCCGGCACGGATGTCGGAAGACCACACCGGGGCGCTGGACAGGCGCGGGATGCCGCGGACCACGGCGTGGTGACCGTCGGTGCGGGCGTCGGCGCCGAGGCGGATCATCTCCTCCACGAAACGGAAACGGGCCTCGAAGACGTTCTCGGTGATCATCGATGTGCCGTCGGCGATGGCGGCCAGGCCGATGGCCATCGGCTGCAGATCGGTGGGGAAACCCGGAAACGGGAGCGTCGCGAAGTTCACCGCACGCGGACGTTCCGGCTGCACCACACGGAAACCGTTGGGCTCGTAGGAGATTCGCGCACCGGCGGAACGCAGCTTGTCCAGCACCAGGGCCAGGTGCTTCGGGTTCACCCCGGTGACGCGCACATCACCGGTGGTCATCGCGGCCGCGATCCCCCAGGTGGCGGCGACGATGCGGTCACCGATCACCCGATGCGTGGTGGGACGGAGGCTCTTGACGCCCTGCACGGTGAGCACCGAGGAACCGGCACCGTCGATCCGCGCACCCATCTGCGTGAGCATGGTGCACAGGTCGACGATGTCGGGCTCGCGTGCGGCGTTGTCGATGACCGTCTCGCCCTCGGCGAGCACCGCCGCCATCAGGATGTTCTCGGTGGCGCCCACCGACGGGAAGTCGAGCCGGATCCGCGCGCCCTGCAACTCCTCGGCCTTGGCGACCACGCATCCGTGCTCGATCTCGCTGGTCGCGCCCAGCAGACGCAGACCGGCCTGGTGCATATCGAGCGGACGCGAACCGATCGCGTCACCACCGGGCAAGGCGACGACCGCGCGCTTACAGCGGGCCATCAACGGACCCAGCACACACACCGAGGCGCGGAACTGGGTGACCGCCGGGAAGTCCGCGTGGTACTTGGGCTCCGCCGGGGTCACGATCGTCACGACCGAACGGTCACCGCTCTCGTCGTCGGAGATCGTCACATCACAGCCGAGGCCGCGCAGCACCTCCGCCATCAGCGGGACATCGAGGATGTCGGGGCAGTTGGTGATGGTGGTTGTGCCTTCGGCCAGCAACGACGCGGCCATCAGCTTCAGCACGCTGTTCTTCGCGCCGCCGACCGCGACCTCGCCGACGAGCTGATTACCGCCGGAGACCAGAAACCGTTCGCTCACCCCGCCAGCTTATCGACCGATGCGCCACGACACGCCCCCCTGTCACCAAACCGGCTCGATCGGGCCGGAACTCGTGACCGCCGAGCCGCTTTCGCGCTAGCGTCCGCCGCCCGGTTGCCACAGCACGTCACCCTCGGGATTGGTGTAGCGGCTGAGGATGAACAGCAGGTCCGACAGGCGATTGAGGTATTTCGCGGGCAACACGCTCGTGTCGTCGGGGTACGCGGCGACCGCGGCCCAGGCCGATCGTTCGGCGCGGCGGGCAACCGTGCGTGCGGTGTGCAACAGCGCGGCCAACGGCGTGCCGCCGGGCAGGATGAACGAATTCAGTGGCGCGAGAGACGCGTTGAACTCGTCGCACCACGCCTCGAGCCGGTCGATATAGGACTGGGTGATGCGCAGCGGCGGGTACTTCGGGTCGGCCACGATCGGGGTCGACAGATCCGCGCCCGCGTCGAAGAGGTCGTTCTGGATCTGGCGCAACACCGACAGGATCTCGGGCGCCGGCGTACCGAGGGCAACCGCGACACCGAGCGCCGCATTGGCCTCGTCGCAATCGGCGTAGGCGACCAGGCGCGCATCGGTCTTGGCGACCCGGGAGAAGTCGCTCAGGCCCGTCGTTCCGTCGTCACCGGTTCGGGTGTAGATCCGGGTGAGGTGAACCGAAGAGCGTGGCTGGGAGTCGTCCGGCATCTCAGATCGGGCCCTTTCGCTTGGCACGGTCCGACGGCCGCGACTCCATCCACGACAGAAAAGCCGCCATCGATCCGCGGTCGAGTGCCAATTCGAAGTTGGCGTGCGGGTCGGTGACGGCTACCACGACGATGTCGTCGGTCATGATGTCGAACTCGTCGCCCTGGGGATGCCTGCGTTCGACGATTTCGAGGCCCTGACGGTGAATCGTGCTGTCCGGGCCGAATTTGAGGCTGGTGAGTTTGAAGAAGACGAGCCGGTCCTCGTCGTAGCGGATGAGGCCGTGCCGCCAGCCCTGGCCGCCGCGCGCGGGCAGTACCCGCAGCAGCGCGGCCGTCCCACCGCGACGCAGCATGACCAGCCGATAGGTGGAAGCGCCTGCGATGAACACGAGCGTCAGCACCAGAATGATCAGGAGAACCATCCCGGTTTGCAATGCCGTACGCCCTTTCGCTCCACTCGGGTGCCGTGGACACCCCTGTCATATTCAATCACGGCCGCCCGAAACGGTTCCGCCCGGATCCGCCATCCGCCGGATATAACACTGCCGGCGGTGAACTCTGGGAGTTCACCGCCGGCAGTGTTCGTGTTGTTAAGCGATCAGGACGCCGTGGTCGCCTCGACGGCCCGGACCTGACCCTGCGCCGCGCGCAGCTGCGCCTCGTCGGCATCCGCGTCGGCGAGCACCTTGCGTGCCGCGTCGACATCGACCTCGCCCGCGAGATCGGCCGACTCGGCCAGCACGCGAACGGTATCGGCGGTCACCGAGAAGAAGCCGCCGTGCACCGCGGCGACGATCCGCTCGCCCTCGGTCGGCACGATGGTCACCGTGCCGCCCTCGACGAGCTGACCGAGCAGCGGCTCATGGCCCGCCATGATGCCGATCTGGCCCTCGGTGGTCTGCGCGCTGACGAACGAAGCCTGGCCGGACCAGAGCTTACGTTCGACAGCCACGAGATCGACCGTCATCGTCCTGGAAGTGGACTCTGCCATCGTGGACTACTTTCCGGCGATCTTCTTCGCAGCGGCCTCGACGTCGTCGAGTCCACCGCAGGAGTTGAACGCCTGCTCCGGGAAGTGGTCGAACTCGCCCTTGCAGACCCGGTCGAAGTCGTCGATGGTCTGCTCCAGCGGCACGACCGAACCCGGCTGACCGGTGAACTTCTCGGCCACGATGAAGTTCTGGCCGAGGAACTTCTCCAGACGACGGGCGCGGCCGACGAGGACCTTGTCCTCTTCGGAGAGCTCGTCCATACCGAGGATGGCGATGATGTCCTGCAGCTCCTTGTACTTCTGCAGGATCCGCTTGACCTCGTTGGCGACCCGGAAGTGGCGCTCGCCGACGATCGAAGCCTCGAGGATACGAGAGGTCGAGGTCAGCGGGTCGACGGCCGGGTAGATGCCCTTCTGCGAGATCGGGCGCGAAAGCTCGGTCGTCGCATCCAGGTGGGCGAAGGTGGTCGCCGGCGCCGGGTCGGTGTAGTCGTCGGCGGGGACGTAGATCGCCTGCAGCGAGGTGATCGAGCGACCACGGGTCGAGGTGATGCGCTCCTGGAGCTCACCCATCTCGTCCGCCAGCGTCGGCTGGTAACCCACGGCCGAAGGCATACGACCCAGCAGGGTCGAGACCTCGGAACCGGCCTGGGTGAAACGGAAGATGTTGTCGATGAAGAGCAGCACGTCCTGGTGCTGGACATCGCGGAAGTACTCCGCCATGGTCAGCGCGGACAGGGCCACACGCATACGGGTGCCCGGCGGCTCGTCCATCTGGCCGAAGACGAGGGCGGTGTCCTGGAGGACGCCCATCTCTTCCATTTCCAAGTGGAGGTCGGTGCCCTCACGGGTACGCTCACCGACGCCCGCGAACACCGAGGTGCCGGAGAACTCGCGAGCGATACGGGTGATCATCTCCTGGATCAGAACGGTCTTGCCGACACCGGCACCACCGAACAGACCGATCTTGCCGCCCTTGACGTACGGGGTGAGCAGGTCGATGACCTTCACACCGGTCTCGAGCATCTCGGTCTTACCCTCGAGCTGATCGAAGCTCGGGGGCTTGCGGTGGATGCCCCACTGCTCGCCGTCGCGGCCGAGGCCGGGCGAGTCGAGGCAGTCGCCGAGGGCGTTGAACACGTGGCCCTTGACGATGTCGCCGACGGGCACCGAGATCGGCTTGCCCGAGTCGGTGACGCTCGCGCCACGGACCAGGCCGTCGGTCGGCTGCATCGAGATGGTGCGCACGATGTTGTCGCCGAGGTGCTGGGCGACCTCGAGGGTCAGGGTCTTGGCCACCGACGCGAGCTTGATGTCGGTGTTCAGAGCGTTGAACAGCTCGGGAATGGCGCCACGCGGGAACTCGACGTCCACGACGGGGCCGATGACACGGACGACGCGGCCGGCGGTTTCGCCCGCCTTCTTCGCGTTGTCCTGAGTGACAGCTGCGGTCATTAGATTGGTTCTCTTCCTGCGCTTCTAGTCGCGGTCCGAGCTCGACGCCAGCGCGTTCACGCCGCCGACGATTTCGCTGATTTCCTGCGTGATCTGGGCCTGACGCACCGAGTTCGCCTCGCGCTGGAGCACACTGGCCAGCTCGTTGGCGTTGTCGGTCGCCGCCTTCATTGCGGTGCGCCGAGCCGCGGACTCGGATGCCGCTGCCTCGAGCAACGATGCGTAGATTCGCGTGTTGACGTACTTGGGCAGCAGAGCACCCAGCAGCACGTCGGCGTCCGGCTCGAACTCGTACTGCGCCGAGACAACCACGTTCGGCGAGTCCGACATGATGTCGTCGCCGAGCTCGTAGTTCTCGTCGACGAAGCTGACCTGGATCGGCGCCAGGCGGCGCACCTCCGGGGTCTGGGTCAGCATCGAGACGAACTTGGTGTACACGATGTGCAGCTCGTCGACACCCGCCATGGTCCCGCCGCTGAGCGCCGGAACCTCACCGTCGGAGCCGGCCATGAAGGCCTCGACCAGGTGCTGGCAGGCGGCCGACGCATCGGTGTACTTCGGCTGCTGCGAGAAACCGGTCCACGACGCCTGGAACGGGCGGTTGCGGAACTTGTAGTACGTGAGGCCCTTGTTGCCCATCACGTACAGCACGGGTTCCTTGCCCTCGCCACGCAGGGTGGTCATGAGCTCCTCGGCGCGCTTGAGCACGTTGGAGTTGTAGCCACCACACATACCGCTGTCGCTGGTGATCACCAGGACAGCGGCCCGCCGAGCATTGGCGCGCTCGGTCAGCAGCGGGTGCGACAGGTTCTTCGAGGCGCTGGCCAGCTCACCGAGGACCTTGGTGATCTCCTCGGCGTACGGCTTGGCGGCCGCGACCCTGGCCTGGGCCTTGGAAATTCGCGAGGTCGCGATGAGTTCCTGAGCCTTGGTGATCTTCTTGATCGAATTCACACCACGAATGCGGGAGCGCAATTCGCGCAAACTTGCCACTACGATTCACTCCCTTCATTCGCCGTATCGATAGTTGCCGACATCAGTGCTGACCCGGCTTACTTGTCGACGTGCTTGCGGGTGACCGACAGCGACTCGACCTCTTCGTGGTCCAGGTCGCCCGCGGCGGCCTCGTTCACGACGCGGCTGCCGTCCGAAGCAAGGAAGCCCTGCTTGAACTTGTCGGTCTCGGACTTGATCGCCTCGGCGGCCTCGCCGTCGAGCGGCTTGCGGCCACCCTCGAGCGCGTCGAAGGACGACTGGGTCGCGCTGTGCAGGTGCTCGAGCAGCTCGGCGGTGAAGCGACGCACGTCGGCGACCGGAACCGAGTCGTAGTAGCCGGCGTCGACCAGGTAGATCGAGACGACCTGATCCTCGACGGCGACCGGGGAGTACTGGTTCTGCTTGAGCAGCTCCACCCAGCGGGCACCACGCTCGAGCTGGGCCAGCGAAGCGGCGTCCAGGTCGGAGGCGAAGGCGGAGAACGCCTCCAGCTCGCGGTACTGGGCCATTTCCAGACGCAGCGAACCGGCGACCTTCTTCATGGCCTTGGTCTGGGCGGCGCCACCGACACGGGAGACCGAGGTACCGACGTTGATCGCCGGGCGGACACCCTTGTTGAACAGGTCGGACTCGAGGAAGACCTGGCCGTCGGTGATGGAGATGACGTTGGTCGGGATGAACGCCGAGACGTCGTTGGCCTTGGTCTCGATGATCGGCAGACCGGTCATCGAGCCGCCACCCATCTCGTCGGACAGCTTCGCGCAACGCTCCAGCAGACGGGAGTGCAGGTAGAAGACGTCACCGGGGTACGCCTCGCGGCCCGGCGGACGACGCAGCAGCAGCGAGATGGCACGGTAGGCCTCGGCCTGCTTGGTCAGGTCGTCGAACACGATGAGGACGTGCTTGCCCTGGTACATCCAGTGCTGGCCGATGGCCGAACCGGTGTAGGGGGCCAGCCACTTGAAGCCGGCGGAGTCCGACGCGGGGGCGGCGACGATGGTGGTGTACTCCATCGCGCCGTGCTCCTCGAGCGCGGTCTTGACGCCCGCGATGGTGGAGCCCTTCTGGCCGATCGCGACGTAGATGCAGCGGACCTGCTTGGTCGGGTCGCCCGACTCCCAGTTCGCCTTCTGGTTCAGGATCGCGTCGACGGCGACGGCGGTCTTGCCGGTCTTACGGTCGCCGATGATCAGCTGACGCTGGCCGCGGCCGATGGCGGTCAGCGCGTCGATCGCGGTGATACCGGTGGCCAGCGGCTCCTCGACCGGCTGGCGCTCCAGCACGGTCGCGGCCTGCAGCTCGAGCACGCGGCGGTCGTCGGCTTCGATCTCGCCCAGGCCGTCGATGGCCTGGCCGAGGGGGTTGACGACGCGACCGAGGAACTTGTCACCGACGGGAACCGACAGCACGTCGCCGGTGCGGCGGACCTGCTGGCCCTCCTCGAGCGAGGCGTACTCGCCGAGGATGACGGCACCGATCTCGGTGTCCTCGAGGTTCAGCGCGACGCCGAGGACGCCGCCCGGGAACTCGAGCAGCTCGTTGGCCATCGCCGACGGCAGACCGCTGACGTGCGCGATGCCGTCGCCGGTGTCGGTCACGAGGCCGACTTCTTCGATGGAGGTTTCCGGGGTGTAGCTCTGGGTGTAGCTCTCGATCGCGCTACGGATCTCGTCGGAGGAGATCGTCAGCTCCGCCATGTTGTTCCTGCTCTCGCTGTGGTCTCGAATGTCGGGGGTTGAAGAAGAACCGCGAAGGTGGCGTCCTGGTCAGGACATCGCGCGACGCAGCTTCTCCAGTCGGCCGGTGGCGCTGCCGTCGATGACGTCGTCTCCGACGCGCACGACGACGCCGCTCAGCAGCGTCGGGTCGACCTGCACGTGCACGGTGACCGCCTTGCCGTAGATCCGCTGCAGGGAAGCCGCCAGCTTCTCCTTCTGCTGATCGGTCAGCGTGACCGCGGCGTGCACATGGGCGACGATCTGGTCACGACGGGCCGCCGCCAGATCGGACAGGGCGTCGAAGGCGACGCCGATGTTGTTGGTCCGCAGCCGGACCACGGCCTGCTCGGCCAGCGCAACGGTGACCGGCTCGGCCTTACCGTTGAGCAGCCGCTCGATCAGCTCACGCCGCGCCGAGGCGGGCTTGCCGTGATCGGACAGTGCCTGCTCCAGCTGCGGGTTGTCGGCGATGATCCGGCCGAGCCGGAACAGCTCGTCTTCCACCGCGTCGAGCCGGCCGCCGTCGGCGGCGGACTCGAGCAGAGCCTCCTGCCCGAGCAGCTCCAGGGTGTCGACCAGGTCGCGGGTGCGGGACCAGTTCTGCGCCACGGCGGTGGTCAGCACTGCCTGCGTGGCAGCGCTGACCTTGCCGCCGAAGATCCGCTCGCTGAGTTCAGCGCGCGCCGAACCCGGCACCGAGGCGTCCGCGAGCGCCACACGCAGCGAACGCTGGTCGTCCAGCACGGCGACAACGGCGAACAGTTCCGACCCCGTTGTGGCCGCAACAGTTTCGCTTCCGGTCAACGCGGCCCGAAGCGCCTCGCGAGACCGGGCACTGGCCTCGCGGCTCGCTGCGTACATGCTTCTCACTTTCGCGTCGCTACCTTCCGACCCCGATGGCGTCGGTGTCGTCGAGCTCCTTGAGGAACTTGTCGATCGACGCCGCCTGCTTGGCTTCGTCCGAAACCGACTGACCGATGATCTTCTCGGCCAGTTCGACGGCCGTACGGCCGACCTCGGAACGCAGCTCCGTCAGGATCTGCTGGCGCTGGGCTTCCAGCTGGGAGTGACCGGCGGCGACGATGCGGTCGCTTTCGGCCTGGGCGTCCTGGCGCATCTGCGCGAGGATCTGCTGCCCCTGGGTGCGCGCATCCTCACGGATACGTGCGGCCTCGAGCCGGGCGTCGGCAAGCTGCTGCTGGTACTGCTGCAGCGTCTGCTGTGCCTCCGCCTGGGCTGCTTCGGCCCTGGCGATACCGCCTTCGATCTTGTCGGTGCGCTCTTCGAGGGTCTTGGTCACACGTGGGATCACGTACTTCCAGAACAACAGACCGATGACGATGACACAGACGATCGACCAGACGATGTCGTACGTTGCGGGGACGAGAGGATTCACATCCTCTCCCCCTTCGGCGGCGAGCATCATGATTTCGCGCATCGGAATCAGAAGATGAAGCCGGCGACGAGGCCGATCAGCGCCAGGGCTTCGGTGAACGCGATACCGAGGAACATGGTGGTGCGGATCTGGCCGGACAGCTCGGGCTGACGCGCGATGCCCTCGATGGCCTTACCGACGACGATGCCGACGCCGATGCCGGGGCCGATCGCAGCGAGGCCGTAGCCGATGGCTCCGAAGCCCTTGAAGGAGCTTTCGGTGTTCGCGGCTTCCTGGGCCAGGTAAGCGAGGCTCATGAGTCTTCTTTCCCTTTCTGTTGCTCACCCGCCGGTCGGCGTGTGCAGCAGGTTTGGCGGTATGTAGGTGGTTCGGTCGGGTCTAGTGGTCGGCGGCGTGCTGCGACTGCCCGATGTACACGGCGGCCAGCAGCGCGAAGACGTAGGCCTGCAGGAAGATGACCAGCAGCTCGAACAGAGTGAAGCCGATGGCAGCCAGCAGCGAGAAGGGCGAGAAGACCTTCATCCACGCGGTCGCGTCGAACAGGAAGAACCAGGTGGCGCTGAAGAACAGCACCAGCATGATGTGGCCGGCCAGCATGTTGGCCATGAGACGGACGGTCAGCGTAAACGGGCGCAGGATGAAGGTCGAGATGAACTCGATCGGAATCAGCAGCACGTGCAGCGCGATCGGCACGTCGGGGACGACGATGCTGTGGCGGATGTAGGAGAAGAACCCGTACTTCCTGATGCCCACGTAGTTGTAGACGATGTAGACGATCGCGGCGAGGACCAGCGGCATGCCGATGCGCGCGTTCGACGAGATGTTCAACCCGGGAATCACACCGGAGAAGTTCAGAAAGAGAACCGTGAAGAAGATCGTCGCGAGCAGCGGGAGGAACTTCTTGCCGGATTCTTTGCCGAGTACCTCGTCGGCGATCTGCTCCTTGACGAAAACCACACCGGCTTCCATCACATTCTGCAGGCCGCGCGGCACGATCTTCGGCGAGCGGAAAGCCAGCACGAAGACGGCCACCAGAACGGCGGTCATCAACAGCCGGACCAGCATCAGGCGATCGAGTTCGAACGGCGTACCCTCGAACAGCACCGCTGGAGGGAAGAAGTCGGACAGCGATGGCGCGTGGAACTCGCCCGCCGCCAAAGTGATGACGCTCAGCGTTCTCTCCCGTGTTCGGGCCGCGGGTACGACTGTCATTCCCGCGGTTCGATCGGACATTGACGATCAATGGGGGTCGACTTTTGTCGGCTCGAAATTCGACAGCCGCTGATACGAGGGATACCTGTATTAGCTTCTGTACGGGCGTCGGCGACATCGTCGACATGCTTCAACCGGGCACATTCCACCCGGATCGGCAGTAAGCATAGCGGCCCCGGGTGGGATCTCGGTGATCCCCCCTTGGTAACCCGAGGCATAGCCCGAATCCCCGGACCGCGCCCCTAGCTTGGGTGCTTGCTTACCAACACTTTACCAAGCTATCTACGACAGTGCGTAGCTGGGTGGGATTATTCCTGCTCGGAAGCCGTTTCGCCGTCTCCCGCGCGTGTCGTGACGTACGGGACCTTGTGTCGCACAACGCCGTAGGTTTCGGCACCGAGCACGATCAGCAGGGCTCCTACCACGGTGAAGAACAGCGCGGGCCTGCTGTAGAAGTCGAACTGGTTGAGCACACCGACGACGATCAGCACCACCAGCAACTTGGCGACCCAGCTGACCAGCATGACCATGCCCGCCATCTGCGGCGGCAGCTTCGCGCCGAACAGCACCGACACCACGGTGGTGAGGATGAATCCGCCACCGATCGCCGAGCCGAGCAACGCACCCCACAGACCGGGCATCCCGGCGAGGAGGGAGGCGATCACCACCGAGGCGACCACGAGCACGCCGAGGCCGATCAGGCCGTAGCGCAGCGCGGCGCGCAGCGGGGCGTCGGGGCCTGGCACGGTTTCGGGTGTAAAGCTCACGGCCCGCACTTTACCTTGCGGGCCGAAGTCAATGCTGGGCCGACTCCGTGCGGCGCATCGAGGGGATCACCGTCACCACCAGCGCGAACACCAATCCGCCCGCCACCAGCAACACCACGAGCCGCCGGTCCATCAGCGAAGTTCCCACCGCGCCGAAGGCGAGCACGCCGACCCATAAATAGATGAGCAACACCACGCGGCGCTGGGAATGTCCGATCTGCAGCAATCGGTGATGTAGATGCATTTTGTCCGGTGTGGAAAAACTCACGCCCGCGCGCACCCGGCGCACGATCGCCAGCAACAGATCGAGCACCGGAATGAACATCACCGCGCCCACCAGCAACAGCGGCGAGAGCAAACCCACAATGTCGCGCGGGCCATAGCCCTGCAGCGGAATTCGGCCCGACGCACCGGTGGAAACAGCTGCCAGCATCAAACCGATCATCATCGACCCGGTATCGCCCATGAAGATTCGGGCTGGGGAGAAATTGTGCGGCAGAAATCCGAGGCACGCACCGGCCAGCGCGGCGGCCAGCAAAGCGGGCGGATAGGTGTCCACCGAGCCGCCCTGGTCGTAGAGCAAACCCACGGAGAACGCGAAAACAGCCACGGCGCAGATCAAACCGAGGCCGGCGGCCAGGCCGTCCAATCCGTCGACGAAGTTCATCGCGTTGACGAGCGTGACGGTGATGCCGACCGTCACCAGGCCGCCCTGCAGCGCGTCGAGCACCACGGTGGTGTCGTTGAACGGGTCGTAGATCACGTACCAGCTCAGGCCCATCACGGCCATCACGCCCGCCGCGGTGACCTGTCCGGCGAATTTGGTCAGCGCGTCCAGTCCCCAGCGGTCGTCGACTATGCCGACGAGCACGATGATCGTCGCGGCGACGAGCACGGCGGGAATATCGGGCGCGTAATCGAAGCCGCGGCGCAGCGCGGGCAGTTGATGTGCGAACAAGATCGCGGCCACGACGCCGACATACATACCGACGCCGCCCATCCGCGGAATCGGTTTGACGTGCACATCGCGTTCACGCGGAATCGCCACGGCGCCGAAACCGATGGCGAGCACCCGGACACCGCCGGTGGCCAGGAAGGTCACCGTCGCCGAGACGAGCAGCACGAGCAGGAGCTCACGCAGGGGAACGACTGAGCTCATCGCAGGCGGGCGATCACCGGTTGGCGGAGCTGGTCAGGGCCTCGGGCGCCATCCCGAGCACCTCGGCGATATCGGCCACCGGCACCGCACCCTCCCGCAACACCCGAGGTTGGTCCGCGGTGAGGTCGACGATCGTGGAGGCGACGGCGTGCTCGGCCGGGCCGCCGTCGAGGTACACGCTCGCCAGCGAGCCGAGTTGTTCACGGGCTTGTTCGACGGTGGTGGCGGGCGGCTGACCCGACACATTGGCGCTCGACACCGCGAGCGGGCCGACCGCGCGCAGCAGTTCCAGCGCCACCGGGTGCAACGGCATCCGCAGCATCACCGTGCCACGGGTGTCACCGAGATCCCAGGCCAGCGAAGGTGCCGCCTGCACAACGAGACTCAGCGCACCGGGCCAGAACGCACGGATCAGGTCACGGGCCTGCGGGCGCACCGAGAACACGAGTCCGTCGATGGTGTGCCAGGAGCCGACGAGCACCGGAACCGGCATATCGCGACCGCGCCGCTTGGCGGCGAGCAGGTCGGCGACGGCGGACGAATCGAACGCGTCGGCGGCGATGCCGTAGAGGGTGTCGGTGGGCATCACGACGAGGCGACCCGACTTCAGCGCACTGGTGGCCGCGGTGATCCCCGCGTCTCGAGACGCCTCATCGGCACAGTCGTAGACAGTACTCAAAGCTGTCCGCCTCCTCCGCGTACTTTCCCGGTCTTTAGCTGCGGGCAAGAGTGTAGCCCCCGGTGCGAGGGGCCGGACCCGAGGGACTTTTGGGCACACATCAGGCGGTTAGCCACATGATTGCTCGGAGGAGCGGGGACGGAATCGCCGCGCTTCGCGCTCTGGCGGTTCAGCCGTTCGAGGGCCGGTGGGCAGTGACGAAGCGCGGCTTTTCGGACAGGTCGGTGTGTTCGGCGACGTCGGTGAGGTCGGCGGATGACAGCAGCGCCGCTACTCCCCCGCCGTTGGTGTCGTCGTGTTCGATGGCGGTGGCGCCGCCGGGGCGCAAGAGGCGGGCGATCGTGGGGACCATGCCCCGGATGATGTCGAGACCGTCCGGGCCGCCGAAGAGGGCGCGGTGGGGGTCGTGGTCGGCGACCTCGGGGTCGAGGATCGCGTCCTCGGGGATGTAGGGCGGGTTGGCGACGACCAGGTCGGCGCGGGCGGTGAGGTGTTCGACCACGAACGGGTCGGTGACGTCACCGGAGTACAGGGTGATCGGGGTGTCGCCCGCGGCGATGCGCGAGTCGGCGTTACGGCGAGCCCAGCGCAGCGCGTCGGGATCGAGCTCGACCGCGTGCACGTCGGCATCCGGGCGGGCGTACGCGATGGCCAGGGCCAGCGCGCCGGAGCCGGTGCACAAATCGACGACGATCGGCGCGTGCGCGAGCGGTTGGGTCTCGAGGAAGCCCAGCGCCCAGGCGAGCAGCAACTCGGTTTCCGGGCGCGGCACGAACACGCCGGGTCCGACGGCGAGATCGACGGCACCGAGCGGCGCGGTTCCGGTCAAGTGCTGCAACGGGATTCGCGCCGCGCGCTGCTCGACCGAATGATCGATGCGCGCCGCGGTCTCGGCGTCGATCATCGGGATCAGCGCCAACCGCATGCGATCCACACCGAGCGCATGGGCGGCGAGCATCTCGGCGTCGAACATCGGCGAGCCTACGCCCGCCTCGGCCAAACGACCGGCTGCGGCAACGATCAAGGGACGCAACGGGACTCGCTCAGCCGCGGTCTCGGACACGTTCACAGCAACCTCCGCAATCGCCTGCGGACGCGAACTGCCCGCAGGGTCCGAACTACTGCTCCGCACGCGGGGCGCGAGTCGTTCATTCGTACTCCGGCGTCCGGCGTGATCGCACCGACCGGCCCGTGGCGGTCCATGCCTTACTCGGCAGCCATCCGGGCTTCGCGGTCGGCTTTGCCGAGCGCGTCGAGCAGGGCGTCCATGTCACCGTCGAGGACGGCGTCGAGGTTGTGCGCCTTGAACCCGATTCGGTGATCGGCGATCCGGTTCTCGGGGAAGTTGTAGGTGCGGATGCGCTCGGAGCGGTCGACGGTGCGGATCTGGCTGGCACGACCGGCCGCCGCCTCCTGCTCGGCCTGCTCCTCGGCCAGCGCCTGCAAACGAGCCGCGAGTACCTGCATGGCACGGGCCTTGTTCTGCAGCTGCGAACGTTCGTTCTGACAGGTCACCACGATGCCGGAGGGCAGGTGGGTGATGCGGACCGCCGAGTCGGTGGTGTTGACGCCCTGACCGCCCTTGCCGGAGGACCGGTACACGTCGATGCGCAGGTCGGTCTCGTCGATCTGCACCTGCTCGACCTCGTCGGGCTCCGGGTAGATCAGCACGCCCGCGGCCGAGGTGTGGATGCGGCCCTGCGACTCGGTCACCGGCACGCGTTGCACGCGGTGCACGCCGCCCTCGAACTTGAATCGCGACCACACACCGTCGCGTGCGGCGTCCTTGCTCTTGATCGACAGCGTCGCGTCCTTGTATCCGCCCAGGTCGGAGTAGGTGACGTCGAGCGTCTCCACCTTCCAGCCGTGCCGTTCGGCGTAGCGGATGTACATGCGCGCCAGGTCGGCGGCGAACAGCGCCGACTCCTCGCCACCCTCGCCGGACTTCACCTCGAGCACCACGTCGTCGCCGTCGTGCGGGTCGCGTGGGGCGAGCAGATCGGCGAGGGCCTGCTCGAGTTCGGCCAGCTGGGCTTCCAGCCCGGGCACCTCGGCGGCGAAGGTGGCGTCGTCGGCGGCCAGCTCACGGGCGGCCTCGAGGTCGTCGCGCACCGCTTCGAGCTTGCGGTAGGTGCTCATCACCGGCGCCAGCTCGGCGAACCGCTTGCCCACCCGGCGTGCCGCGCCCGCGTCGTTGTGCAGCGAGGGGTCAGCCAGCTGCGACTCCAGGCCCTGGTACTCGGCGAGGATGTCGTCGATTGCGGACGGGGCCGTCGGATCGGCCATGCGTTGAACTCCTACGTGGAAGAAGACGGCTGGAAGTCTTTCCAGGCCGAAGGCCGTTCTCGGCCGCCTCGATCTGGACTGAGCGGAGGGTGCGACGAAGGAGTGCCCGGAGGGAGGGAAGATCGAGGCCCACCGGGCCGAGAACCCGCGGCGCCCGCGCCGCCAATGACAACGCCCGGCCTGCGAAATGCAGAACCGGGCGTCGGGGGAGGCAACTAGCTTTCGGCGTCGGCCTTCTTGCCTGCGCGCTTGCCGTAGCGAGCCTCGAAGCGAGCCACGCGGCCGCCGGTGTCGAGGATCTTCTGCTTGCCCGTGTAGAACGGGTGGCACTGCGAGCAGACCTCGACCGTGATCTGGCCGGACTCCTTGGTGGAGCGAGTCTGGAAGGTGTTGCCGCAACCACACACGACGGTGGTGTCGACATACGTGGGGTGGATTCCTGCCTTCATGGGCGTCCTCTCGATAATGGTCGCCGGGTCGTAGCCCCATGGAGTGGAGTACGTGAACCGGAACCGACTAGGCGGGATGTCTGCGAACTCGCAGACACACAGCGGTCCAGTATGCCAGACCCGGCCGCACTACCGATAACACCCCCTACCCTCCGGATGTTCCCGGCAAACCGAAAGGGCCCCGCCGAAGCGGAGCCCTTTCGTTCTGTCACTCGTCGAGTGCGCCCGGCGCGGTCTTGGAGACCGACATCAGGAACTCGAGGTTGTTCTTCGACTTCTTCAACCGGTCGATGAGCAGGTCGATCGCCTGATGTGAATCCAGGCCCGAGAGCACCCGGCGCAGCTTGTGCAGCACCGCGGCCTCGTCCGGGGACATCAGCAGTTCGTCCTTGCGGGTACTCGACAGGTTCACGTCGACCGCCGGGAACACGCGGCGCTCGGCGATCTTGCGGTCGAGCTTGAGCTCGGCGTTACCCGTGCCCTTGAACTCCTCGAAGATCACCGTGTCGCCGGTGGAACCGGTCTCGACCAGCGCCGTGGCGATGATCGTGAGCGAGCCACCGTTCTCGATGTTGCGTGCCGCGCCGAGGAACCGCTTGGGCGGGTACAGCGCGGTCGAGTCGACACCACCGGAGAGGATGCGGCCCGAGGCGGGCGAGGAGTTGTTGTACGCGCGGCCCAATCGGGTGATCGAGTCGAGCAGCACCACAACGTCTTTGCCCATCTCCACCAGTCGCTTGGCCCGCTCGATGGCGAGCTCGGCGACGGAGGTGTGGTCGGCCGGCGGACGGTCGAAGGTGGAGGCGATGACCTCACCCTTCACCGAACGCTGCATGTCGGTGACCTCTTCGGGACGTTCGTCGACCAGCACGACCATGAGGTAGCACTCGGGGTTGTTGGTCGCGATCGCGTTGGCGATGTCCTGCACCACGGTCGTCTTACCGGCCTTGGGCGGGGAGACGATCAGCGCGCGCTGGCCCTTGCCGATCGGCATGATCAGGTCGATCACGCGGGTGCTCAGCTTGTTGGGCGTGGTCTCGAGACGCAGTCGCTGGTTCGGGTACAGCGGGGTGAGCTTCTGGAAGTCGGGACGACGCTTGGCCGCCTCGACCTCGCCACCGTTGACCGTGTCCAGGCGCACCAGCGGGTCGAACTTCTGGCGCTGGTTGCTCTGCTCGCCGTCGCGCGGCGCGCGGACCGCACCGGTGATGGCGTCACCGCGGCGCAGACCGTTCTTGCGGACCAGGTTCATCGACACATACACGTCGTTGGGTCCGGCCAGGTAGCCGGAGGTCCGCACGAAGGCGTAGTTGTCGAGCACGTCGAGGATGCCCGCGACGGGCTGCAGGACGTCGTCCTCGCGGATCTCGAAGTCGCGGGCCTCGCCGCCACCGGAACTCGTGCCACCGTCGCGGTCACGCCCACGACGACGCTCACGGAACCGACGGCCCCGGCGACCGCGGCCGCCTTCCTCGTCGTCGCCACCACGATCACGGTCGTCGCGCGGGCCACGATTGCCGCCCGCGTTGCCGTTCTGGTTCTGGTTGCGCTCGCCGCGCTCGTTCTGGTTGCGGTCGTTCTGATTACGCTCGCCACCGGAATTGCGCTCGCCACCGGAATTGCGGTCGTTGCGCTCGCGACGACGCTCGCCCTGCTCGCCACCCTCGGCCTGCTTGGGCTCCTCGGTGCGAGTCTCGGCGCGATTCTCGGCGGGGGCGTTCTCGCCGCCACCGGAACGGGCCTGGTCACGACCGCGACGCTGCCTGCCACGGCCACGCTGACCGCTCTCGCGACCGGACTCCTCGCCCGCCTCGGCGGGGGCTTCGGTCTTGGCCTCGACCGGCTTGGTCGCAGCGGTCTCGGTCTCGGCCTGCTTGGTCTCGGCGGCCTTGGTCTCGACCGGCTTCACCTCGGCCGTCTTCGCCTCTGCCGCCTTGGATTCGGCGGCGGGCTTCTCGGCCTTGGCCGGGCGCTCCCGCTTGGCGGGGGCCTCGGCGGCGGCAGGCGCGTCGGCCGTCACGGCGGCGGCTTCGGCAGGCTTGGCACCCTTGGCAGGCGCTCCGGCCTGGTTTTCTTTGATTGCGGCGATGAGATCGCCCTTGCGCATACCGGAGGTGCCTCGGATACCGAGTTCCCCAGCGAGCGCACGCAACTGCGGCAACAGCATTCCAGTCAGCCCCGATCGTGCGACGTCGGTGTGTTCGCTCATTTTCGAAATCTGTCCGGATTCACTTTCGCGGCCGCCCGAATTCGTCGGGTCGGTATCCACCCCGGGTGTCGCGAGCAGGTCCGTTTCTGTCACGGAAATCCTTTCCTTCCCTCGAATGCCGTGTGCTGAGTCGAGGGTTCGTTCCGCAGACCCGGCAACATATGCCGAGCTCGGATTATGCGTCCCACAGGACGCGTGTGCCGTACTACCCGCCCCGCCGGACCGGAGGCTTCGCCACCAGAAGAAAGTGGTAAGGGGAGCGATTGCCCTGATGAAGCACCGGCGTCTGATGCGCACGATGTACGGACCACCCCAGAATAGCCGCCTACCACGAACAACGGCAAGGCAGGCACGCCGTCAGTCGATCGACACCCCGTCGGCGATACCGGGCTCGACCACGCGCAAACCGTCTTTCTCGGCCAGTTCGCGCAGGTCAGCGGGGAATTCCGTGGTCGCAAGCGCGAGGATGGTCGGGCCCGCGCCCGAGACCGTCGCGGCGATTCCGGCGTCACGCAGCCGCTCGATCCAGGCGGTGGTGAGCGGTAGCGCGGGGGCACGCTGGGTCTGGTGCAACCGGTCGGCGGTGGCGGGCATCAGCAGGTCGGGACGCTCGGTCAGCGCGACGACGGCCAAAGCCGCCCGGCTCACGTTGAACGCCGCGTCGCCGTGGGGCACCTGCTCGGGCAGCAGCCCGCGCGTGTGTGCCGTGGACGAACGCTCCTGCGGAATCAGCACCACCGGTCGCAGCGCCCGCGCGGGATCCAGGCGCACAGCCCGGTAGGCGCGGGCCTCGGCGTCGGTCTCGGTCCACGAGACGACGACACCGCCGAGCACGCTGGCGGCGGCGTTGTCGGGATGTCCCTCGAACTCCGAGGCCAGCTGAACCAGCCGGTCACCGTCGAGGCGAAGCGCCGGATCGAACTTGGTTGCCAGCCCGGCACCGGCGGCCAGGCCACCGACCACGGCCGACGCGCTGGAACCGAGACCGCGCGAATGCGGAATCACGTTGCGGCACACGACATCGAGGCCGTCGGCCCAGACGCCGAGCGATTCCAGGCCGCGCTCGATGGCGCGGACGACCAGATGGGTCGGTCCCCACGGCACGTCGTCGGCGCCCTCACCCTCCACCCGGATCGCGAGACCGGATTCGGTGGTGCGCACGACGATTTCGTCGTAGATGCCCAATGCCATTCCGAGACAATCGAATCCGGGTCCGAGATTGGCGGTGGAGGCCGGAACGCGCACGGTCACCTCGAGACCGGCGGGCAGGGTCGCTGTCATCAGCGTCGGCTCACGTGCGGTCAACTCAGGCCAGCTCGAGTTCGCGGGCGATGGCGACCGGATCCACCGCGATCGGCTTGACCTCGGGCATTCCGGCCAGCGCGTTGTCGGGGTCCTTGAGGCCGTTGCCGGTGACGGTGCACACGACGGTCAGGCCCGAATCCAGCCAGCCCTCCTTGCGCGCGGCGAGCAACCCGGCCACGCTCGCGGCCGACGCGGGCTCGACGAACACGCCCTCGGTCGCGGCGACGAGACGGTAGGCGGCGAGGATCTCCTCGTCGGTGGCTGCGCGGAAGGCGCCACCGGACTGCTCCTTGGCCTCCATCGCACCGTTCCACGAGGCGGGTGCGCCGATGCGGATCGCGGTGGCGACGGTCTCGGGATCCTTCACCGGAGCACCGTTGACCAGTGGCGCGGCACCGGCGGCCTGCACGCCCAGCATGCGCGGCAGTACCGAGGTGATGCCGTCGGCGTGGTATTCGCGGTATCCGCGCCAGTAGGCGGTGATGTTGCCCGCGTTGCCGACGGGCAGCACGTGCACGTCGGGCGCCTTGCCGAGCACATCGCAGATTTCGAAGGAGGCGGTCTTCTGCCCCTCGATGCGGGCGGGGTTCACCGAGTTCACCAGTCCGACCTGCGGGAATTCGGCGGTCACCTTGCGGGCCAGCTCGAGGCAGTCGTCGAAGTTGCCCTCGACCTGGATGATCTTGGCGCCGAGCATCACGGCCTGGGCCAGCTTGCCCATCGCGATCTTGCCCTGCGGGATCAGCACGGCGCATTCCATGCCCGCGCGGGTGGCGTAGGCGGCGGCCGAGGCCGAGGTGTTGCCGGTCGACGCGCACAGCACGGCCTTCTGACCGCGGTACTTGGCGTCGGTCATGGCCATAGTCATGCCGCGGTCCTTGAACGAACCCGTGGGGTTGGCGCCCTCGACCTTCAGGTACACCTCGCACCCGGTGAGTTCGGACAGGTGCGTGGCGGGGACCAGCGGAGTACCGCCCTCGAACAGGGTCACCGGCTCCCAATCGGCCGCACCGGCCAGGCGGTCGCGGTAGGCAGCGATCAGACCCGGCCAGCGCGAGTGCACGCCGGTCTGGGGGGCGATGCCAGTGGAGCTCATGATTCTTCGGTGCCTTCCAGTCTGAGAACGCTGGTCACAGCGGTGACGGAATCCATTTCCGCCAGTACCGCGACAGTATCGGCCAGCGACGACTCCACCGCATGGTGGGTGACGACCACGAGCCGGGCGCCGTCGCCGTGACCCTGCTGACGCACGGTGGAGATGCTCACCCCGTGCTGGGCGAAAGTGTCGGCGACCGCGGCGAGCACGCCGGGACGGTCCTCCACCTGCAGGTTCACGTGGTAGCGGGTGGGGGTGTCACCGATCGGCGCGATCGGCAGCTCAGCATAAACCGATTCGCCGGGTGCGCGACCACCGTAGAACTTGTTGCGGGCCGCCATCACCAGGTCGCCCAGCACCGCCGAGGCGGTCGGCGCGCCGCCCGCGCCCTGCCCGTAGAACATCAGCCGACCGGCGTTGTCGGCCTCCACGACCACGGCGTTGAACGCGCCGTTGACCGAGGCGAGGGGGTGCTTGCGCGGGATGAGCGCCGGGTACACGCGCACCGAGACGCGGTCCTTGCCGCCTTCGGCCGCGCTCGGCTCGCCGGGGACGCGCTCGCAGATGGCGAGCAGTTTCACCGTGCAGCCGACGGCCGAGGCGGTCTCGAGGTCTTCGGCGGTGATCTTGGAGATGCCCTCGCGGTACACATCGGCGGCGGTGACGCGGGTGTGGAACGCCAGCGAGGCCAGGATCGCGGCCTTGGCGGCGGCGTCGTAGCCCTCCACGTCGGCGGTGGGGTCGGCCTCGGCGTAACCCAGGTCGGTGGCCTCGGCGAGCACGTCGTCGTAGGCGGCGCCGGTCTCGTCCATCGCGGAGAGGATGAAGTTGGTCGTGCCGTTCACGATGCCGACGACCTTGTTCACCCGGTCACCCGAGAGCGACTGGATCAGCGGACGCACCACCGGGATGGCACCGGCGACCGCGGCCTCGAAGTACAGGTCGGCGCGGCTGCTCTCGGCGGCGGCGGCCAGTTCGCCGGTGTAGTCGGCCAGCAGCGCCTTGTTGGCGGTGACTACGGACTTGCCGGCGGCGAGGGCGTCACCGATGAGCTTGCGGGCCGGGTCGATACCGCCCATGACCTCGACTACCAGGTCCACATCGTCGCGGGCCAGCAGCGCCTCGGCGTCGGTGGTGAGCAGCTCGGCGGGCAGCCCGCGGTCCTTGGACAGGTCGCGCACGGCGACACCGCGCAGCACCAGCGGCGCGCCGACGCGCGAGCGCAGGTCGTCGGCGTGATCGCGCAGCACGCGTACCACCTCGGTGCCGACGGTGCCCATGCCGAGCACGGCTACGCCGAGCGGGCGCCCCGCGTCGTTGGTGCCGTTCATCCTTCTACCTCCAGGCTGAGCAGGTCCGCCACCGTTTCCCGGCGCAGAATCAGTCGCGACTCCCCCTCGCGCACCGCGACCACAGCGGGCCGGGTGAGCAGGTTGTAGCGACTCGACATCGAATAGCAGTACGCCCCCGTCGCCGCGACCGCGACCAGGTCGCCCGGTCCGGCGTCGGCAGGGATCCACGTGTCGCGGATGACGATATCGCCGCTCTCGCAATGCTTTCCGACCACGCGCGCGACCACGGCGTGCGCGTCGGAGCTCCGCGAGACCAGACGGCAATCGTAATCGGCCTGGTAGAGCGCGGGGCGGATATTGTCGCTCATCCCGCCGTCGACGCTCACGTACCGGCGACGCGCGCCACCGTCGAGCTCGACGTCCTTGATGGTGCCCACCTCGTAGAGGGTGACGGTGCCCGGTCCGGCGATCGCGCGGCCCGGTTCGACCGCGATGATCGGCTCGGGCAGCCCGGCGCGGGTGGCCTCGGCGGCGACCAGGTCGCGCAGCTTGGCGGCGAACTCGTCGAGCTCGGGCGGGTTGTCGCTGGGCAGGTAGGCGATGCCGAGGCCGCCGCCCAGGTCGAGGGTGGAGATCTGGGCGGTGCGTTCCACACCGAACTTGTCGATCGCCTCGCGCAGCAGGCCGAGCATGCGGCGGGCCGCGATCTCGAAGCCGTCGAGCTCGAAGATCTGCGAGCCGATGTGGCTGTGCAGGCCGACCAGGCGCAGGTTGTCGGCCTCGAAGACGCGCGCGAGTGCTTCCATCGCGTCGCCACCGGCGATCGAGAAACCGAACTTCTGGTCCTCGTGGGCGGTGGAGATGTACTCGTGGGTGTGCGCTTCGACGCCGACGGTCACGCGGACCAGCACGTCCTGCACCACGCCCGCCGCACCGGCGACGGCTTCCAGGCGTTCGATCTCGTAGAGCGAGTCCACGACCACGTGGCCGACGCCCGCCGCGACGGCGGCTTCCAGCTCGGGGACGGACTTGTTGTTGCCGTGCAACGCAATTCGCTCCGCGGGGAAGCCCGCGTTGAGCGCGATGGCCAGCTCGCCACCGGAGCACACGTCGAGCGACAGGCCCTCGTCGCGGATCCAGCGGGCGATCTCGCCGCACAGGAACGCCTTCGACGCGTAGTGCACGCGCGCGGCGGTGCCGAACGCGGCGACCATGTCGCGGCAGCGCGAACGGAAGTCGTCCTCGTCGATCACGAACAGCGGGGTGCCGTACTGCTGGGCCAGCTCGGTGACGGGGATGCCCGCCAGCCGCACCACGCCGTCGTCACCGCGCGAGGCGTTGCGCGGCCACACGTGTTCGGGCAGGTCGATCATCTCGCGCGGATCGGTCGGCCGCTCGCCGAGCGTCGGGGCGTGCGGGATCTCGGCGTGCCGAGGCCCGGCGGGGTGTGCACTCATCGAGCGTCCTTCCTGAAAAAGTCTGCGGAGCTCACATGCGCTCCGGTGCGCTCACGCCGAGCAGGGCCAGGCCGTTGGCCAGCACCTGACGGGTCGCCTTCACCAGCTCGAGGCGAGCGGCGTTGAGCGGGCTGACGGCGTCGTCGCCCTTGGGCAGCACGCGCATGTCGTCGTCGGACTGGAACGGGTGGTACACCCCGGCCAGTTCTTCGAGGTAGCGGGCGATCCGGTGCGGTTCGCGGGTCTCGGCGGCGGTGGCGACCACGCGCGGGAAATCACCGAGGGTCCGGATCAGGTCACCTTCGCGACCGGACGTCATCAGCGCGAAATCCGGTGTCACAGTGGCGAATTCGGGGTACTTGGCGGCATTGCCGATGATGCTGTTGGTGCGCGAGTGCGCGTACTGCACGTAGTACACCGGGTTCTCGCTGCTGGCTTTGGTCCACAGATCGAGGTCGATGTCGATGCTCGAGTTCACCGAGGACCGCACCAGCGAGTAGCGGGCCGCGTCGACACCGATCTGCTCGACCAGGTCGTTGAGCGTCACCACGGTGCCCGCGCGCTTGCTCATCTTCACGGCCTGGCCGTCGCGGACCAGGTTCACCATCTGCCCGATCAGCACCTCGACGGTGTCGGGATCGTCGCCGAAGGCGGCCGCGGCGGCCTTCAACCGGCCGATGTAGCCGTGGTGGTCGGCGCCGAGCATGTAGATGGCCAGGTCGAAGCCACGCGAGCGCTTGTTCTGGAAGTAGGCGATGTCGCCGGCGATGTAGGCGGCGGTGCCGTCGCTCTTGAGGACCACCCGGTCCTTGTCGTCACCGAACTCGGTGGAGGCGATCCACCACGCGCCGTCCTTCTCGTACAGGTTGCCCGAGTTCTTGAGCTGCTCGACCGCACGCTCGACGGCGCCCGAGGCGAACAGTTCGCTCTCGTTGAAGTACACGTCGAAGTCGGTGCCGAAATCGTGCAGGTCCTGCTTGATCTGGGCGAACATCTGCTGCACGCCCTCGCGCCGGAACAGCTCGTGCCGCTGGTCGGCGGGCAGGGTGAGCGCATCGGGATGCGCGGCGACGATACTCGCGGCGATCTCCTGGATGTACTCGCCCGCGTAGCCGTCCTCGGGGGTCGGCTCGCCGAGCGCGGCGGCGACCAGCGACTTCGCGAACCGGTCGATCTGGGCGCCGTTGTCGTTGAAGTAGTACTCGCGCGTCACGTCGGCGCCCTCGGCGGCCAGGATGCGGCCGAGCGCGTCACCGACCGCGGCCCAGCGGGTGCCACCGAGGTGGACGGGACCGGTCGGGTTGGCGGAGACGAATTCGAGGTTGATCTTGGTGCCGGTCAGCGCCGAGCCGGTGCCGTACTTGTCGGCCGCGGTCAGGATCTGGGTGACGATCGCGCCCTGCGCCGACGCGGCCAGGCGGATGTTCAGGAAGCCGGGACCAGCGACCTCGGCCACATCGATGCCCTCGGTGGCCGACAACGCCTCGGCCAGCCAGCCGGCCAGCTCACGGGGATTCGTTCCGACCCGCTTGGCCACCTGCATCGCCACATTCGTGGCATAGTCGCCGTGTTCGGGGTTGCGCGGACGCTCCACTGTGACCTGCTCGGGCAGGACCGACGAGTCCAGTCCACGTTCGACAAGCACCTTCGCCGCGGTGGTGCGAAGGAGATCTGCAAGGTCAGCTGGAGTCACGAGTCTCTATCCTATTGGCTGGGCGCCTCGCAACCACGACCGCCCGCCACGAACGCACCGATCCATACGTCGAAAGAGCTAACCGAGCGATGCCGAGCAGGACAAGCGCAACATCAGCCAAGGCCGTCCGGGCCGCGGGGAAGTCGTCTCCGTCCCGCAAGCCGGGCAAGGGCAAACTCCCGCACAAGAAGCGTGAAGTGCCCTGGGGCCTGCTCGGCGGCGGCGTGGTCATCGTCGCGCTGATCGGCCTGCTGGCCTACAGCATCGTGCCCAAGTACATGGACCAGGCCGCGATCCGCGAAGCGCAGACCGACCTGTCCGAGTGGGCGCCCAGCGAGCAGAACCAGGACCCGGCGGCCAAGATCGAGGGCGTGGTGAAGCAGGAGTATCCGGCGGCACTGCACGTCACCGAGACACAGCGCGTCGCCTACGACAAGTCGCCCGCCTACGGTGGCCCGCACGATGTGGCCTGGGCCAACTGCACCGGCACGGTGTACGCCAAGCCGATCCGCATGGAGAACGCGGTGCACTCGCTCGAGCACGGTGCGGTGTGGATCACCTACAACCCCGACAAGGTCGACGCGGCCGGGGTGGAGAAGCTGTCGAACTTCGTCAAGGACCGGCCGTACACGATGATGTCGCCGTACCCGGCCCTCGACACCCCCATCGCGCTGCAGTCGTGGGGCCACCAGCTGAAGCTGGACTCGGCCGAGGACGCGCGCATCAAGCAGTTCATCTCCGCGCTGCGCACCAACCCGTACGCGCACCCCGAGGTCGGCGCCAGCTGCTCGAACCCGATCTTCGACGCCAACAACCCGCCGCCGTTCGACTCCTCGCCCTACGGCCCCGACGCCATCCCGATGGACGGCACCGGCGCCAACCAGGACGCGAGCGAACTCGGCGGACTGGGTTCGGGTGTCCCCGGCCTGCCGGGCATCCCGATGCCGGGCGCCCCGGCCGGTCAGTGATGAGTGAGACCACCGACGAGCCCACCGGCAGGCGCCCTGCCGGTGCGGTGCTCGTACTCGGTGCGATCGGCCTGCTCCTGCTCGGTGCCGTAGCGGGTGTGCTGCTGCGGATGCCGCTGGAGAAGGCCGAGCCGGCCGCGCCCGGGCCGGTCGACATCGGTTTCAACCAGGACATGTCGGTGCACCACGCCCAGGCCGTCGACATGGCCGGCATCGCGTTGATCGGTTCCACCGACAACGACGTGCGCCGCCTGGCCTACGACATCATGACCACCCAGTCGAACCAGATCGGCCGCATGCAGGGCTGGTTGCAGCTCTGGGACGCCCCGAGCCAGAGCGTCGAGGGATTCATGGGCTGGATGAGCGACACCGGCGGACACGGTCACGGCGCGAGCCCGACGACCGAACACCACGGCCCGGTGTCCGCGATGCCCGGCATGGCGAGCCAGGAGGAGATGACGGCCCTGCGCCAGGCCACCGGGCCGGCCTTGGACACGATGTTCCTGCAACTGATGCTGCGCCACCACCAGGGCGGCGTCCCCATGCTCGACTACGCCGCCGAACAGGCCTCGACCACCGCGGTCCGCTCCCTCGCGGCCACCATGTCGAAAACCCAATCCGGCGAATCGACCCTGATGACCACCATGCTCACCACCCGAGGCGCCACCCCCCTCCCCCTCGGTTGACCCCGGTGCCGGCCGGGATCAACCCCCCGGTCCGGCACCGTTTTTGGCGCACCGCACCCGATGCGATACGCTGTCGCTGCCCGATCGCCCCACCCGGCGACCGGCATCTATCCCGCCCTCGTAGCTCAGGGGATAGAGCGTCTGCCTCCGGAGCAGAAGGCCGCAGGTTCGAATCCTGCCGAGGGCACACCTGACAAGGGCCCCCGACCAGCGGTCGGGGGCCTTTGTCGTCCGCGAGGTCAACCGAAATCCGACATTGTCGAGATGATCAGCATCAAGACGACCACGCGCGCTACGTGGTGAACAGCGATCACGATGGTGACAATCGCGACTGCGAGCGCGACCAGGCCGAGCCGGGTTTCTTGTTCCGCACCGCCGAGGGCGCGGATCGCCAGCGCGAACGCGACGCAGGCGAGAATCCCGGGGACCGCGAAGTAGATCAGCGCGTAACCGAACTCGTGGAATTCGAGCGGGGAACGCAGTCGGTACATGACCAACGCCGAGACCGCCGCCGACAAGGCGAAGGCCACCGCGGCGCGCGCCGACCGGTTCGGCCCACGCCATACCCGCAAGAGCACATTCTGCGATGGCACAGGCTCTTTCATGTGTCGATGACTACAGCAGCGACGGCCCGCTGTACACCCCGAGGCCGGTATGCGGGCAGTCCGACCTGGATTCCGACGGGCGAAATCGGCAGGCTACGGTACGTCGGAAACATCAGCAGGACTCGAAGCCGCCTCCGGCCCATGAGTGCCACGGGTTCGAATCGCGCCGAGGGCGCATCGCGTTCCAAGCCCCGTCCGTTCGGTCGGGGCCTTGTCGGTTCATCGCAGTTGTTCATCAGGTTGTACGCACGGTTCCACAGGTTTCGGGGCCCTGTCCCCGGTGACAGCAGGAGCGGGCATGACTAATCCATCAGACGGGTTCGGGGACCAGCCCCAGCCGGGTCAACCACAGCCGGGGCAACCAGCGGCTGGGCAGCCGCAGGGCCGGCAACCGCAGCCGGGGTATCCGGGGGCGGGTGGTCCGCCGCCCGGCGGGTTCGGGGCGCAGGCGGGACCGCCACCGAAGAAGAAGCGCACGGGGTTGTTCATCGGGCTGGGGGTGCTGGCACTGGTCGTGCTGGGGGTTCTGGCGGCGGGGGTGGTGCTCACCGTGCAGGGGCGCACGCCGCTGGCCTCGGACGACAAGAAGATCGAGGTGGCGATTCGCGACTTCTACGACACGCTCGATTCCGACGGGTTCATCGCCGCGTCCGAACTGGCGTGCGCCGCCGATCGGGCCGAGATCGAGAACCTCACCCCGGAGCAGCGCAGACAGTTCGACACCGCGACGGTGTCGGTGCGCATCGATGACGTGCGCGACATCGTCATCACCGGCGACGACGCGGAAGCCACCGTGGTCGGTCAGCTGACCCTCTCGGTCGAAGGCGAGGAGCCCGACACCGAGGACAGCACCGAGGAACACCTCACCAAAGAAGACGGCACCTGGAAGATCTGCTCGGCCCCGGCCAACAAGCACTGACATTGCGATCACCGTGATCGCAACCCTGGGCACACCCGCCGCGCACCGGCATCATCATTGGCGAGGCGGGCGTGGCTGAGAGGTTTAGGCGACGGTCTGCAAAGCCGTTCACGTGGGTTCGATTCCCGCCGCTCGCTCTATGCGGAACGCGGCCCGGTTCGTGACATGATCGAAAACATGTCACGAACCGGACCGCTACCCCGAGACCCGATCGCCGAGGCACACCGGCAATGGATCGAGCACGGCTGGGGATCGGTCGCCGACGGCATGGCCCTCGTCACCTCCCTGGTCCGGGCCCAGCAGATCGTGATGGCCCGCGTCGACGAGGCCCTCAAACCCTCGGGACTCACCTTCTCCCGCTACGAACTGCTGCAGCTGCTCAGTTTCAGCCGCACGGGCGCACTGCCGATGGCCAAAGCCAGCGCGCGCCTGCAGGTGCACCCGACCAGCGTCACCAATACGGTCGATCGGCTGGAAGCGGCCGGACTTGTCGAGCGCGTGCCACATCCGAGCGACCGCCGCGCCACCCTCATCGAAATCACCTCCGCCGGAAGGAAATCCGTCGCCGAGGCGACCGAAGCGTTGAACGCGCAAGTGTTCGCCGAGCCGGGCCTGGCGCCGGACGAGAGCAAACAGCTGCTCGAGCTGCTCGCCCGGTTCCGCCATGCCGCCGGGGATTTCGACGACACGGCAAACCTCGCATTCCACGCGACCTGAGGGACAGAGCCGCGAATCGCGGGCCGACTCGCTTGGCAGGTAGCGCGAAAAGGTCCACCATGTAGCGCATGGTGCTGGTCCTCGGGCTGTCGGCAGGTGCGGGTGGTGCCCGTGCCGTGCTCAACCACACCGACCAACCGCATCTACCGCCGCTCGATCGGGTGCGCATCCCGCGCCGGGCGGGCGCCTCGGTGGAGGAATCGGTACTCGCGGCGATCCGCCGGATGCGGGTGGCGGCCCTTGCCCGCGACGAGTGCGTCACGGCCACCGTCGTCACCTGCCGCAGCGACCTGCACGGCGACGCCATTCGCGCGGCGGCGGGCCCCTCGGTGACCATCGTCGACGAACCGCTCGCCCAGCTGCGCTACCTGCGTTTCACCGGCCTGCTGCCCGACACCGATTCGGTGATGCTCTACGACCTCGGCAGTTCCGGCCTCACCGTCACCCACGCCGACTGCCGCACCGACACCATCCTCGCCAGTCAGCGCAGCACCGTCCTCAGCGGCGACGGCTACGACGCGCTGCTGCGCTGGCAACTGGCCAGAGGCGGCGTCGCGACCGACCGCCGCACCACCCGCACACATCGCGAAATGCTCAGCCGCGCAAGGGTTGTCACCGCCACCGACGCCGACACCGGCGAACGCGCCGTGGTCACCCGCAGTGATCTGGCCGCGTTGTGCGAAGCGGGACTGCATCATTCGGCATCGTTCGTGCGGAAGATGATCGAGGACACCGGCGTACGGCCCGGTGCGCTCGTCCTGCTCGGTGGATGCGTGCGCAACCCGGCACTGCGGCACGCCGTGGGTCAGCTGGTGGATCTGCCGATCGTGTACGACCCTGAGCCGGAATATGTTTCGGCACGCGGCGCGGTGCTGCTCGCCGCACGGAAACCCTCGCGCCTGCGCATGCCACGGTTGCGGGCGGGCGCGACGGCCGACCCGGTCGCACCGTCTGGGCCAGGTCGGCGCAAATTCCTCGCCGCCGTCGCGGTGACCGCGACCCTGGGCGGTGCGGTCGCCGGGCTGCTCGGCACCGAAGACCGGGCGGACGAGAAGAACCCGCCGACGCCCGCCCAGTTCATCGACGGCTCGCTCCCCGCGAAATAACTAGCTGTTGGTGAAGTTCGGCGCCCGCTTCTCGGTGAAGGCGGCCATGCCTTCCTTCTGATCGTCGGTCGCGAACAGCGAGTGGAACGCCCGGCGCTCGAACAGCAGACCTTCGGCCAGGCTGGTCTCGAAGGACCGGTTCACCGCGGCCTTGGCGAGCATGGCCGCGGGCAGCGACATGCTCGCGATGGTCTGGGCCGCCTCGAGCGCGGTATCGAGCAGCTGGTCGGCGGGCACGATGCGCGACACCACACCGGCCCGCTCGGCCTCCTCGACGCCCATGTTGCGGCCGGTGAGGATGAGGTCCATCGCCTTGGCCTTGCCGACCGCGCGGGTGAGCCGCTGCGAACCGCCCATGCCGGGGATGACACCGAGCTTGATCTCGGGCTGACCGAACTTGGCGGTGTCGGCCGCGATCAGGATGTCGCACATCATCGCCACCTCACAGCCACCGCCGAGCGCGTAGCCCGCGACGGCGGCGATGGTCGGCTTGCGGAAGTTGGCCAGGCGGTCCCAGCCGGCGAAGGTGTCGGCCAGGAACATGTCCATGTAGGACTTGGTCGCCATCTCCTTGATGTCGGCACCGGCGGCGAACGCCTTCTCCGAACCGGTGAGGACGACGGCGCCGATCGAATCGTCGCGCTCGAGTTCGTCGAGCGCGGCGGTGATGTCCGCGAGCACCTGCGCGTTGAGGGCGTTGAGGGCCTTGGGACGGTTCAGCGTGATCCAGCCGACCCCGCCCTTGCCGTCGCTGCCGCCCTTGCGTTCCAACAGAATCGTCTCGAACTCGCTCATGGTCTGCAGACGATACCGAGCGGCGCCGCCACCGGACTACACGGGCAAACCGAGTTCACGCTCGCCGAGCGGGGCGAAGTAGGCGTCGACGTGGGCGTCGGTGACCTCGGCGAGGGTCGCGGGCGACCAGCGTGGCGTGCGGTCCTTGTCGATCACCTGCGCGCGGATGCCCTCGGCCAGGTCGTGGGTGCTCAGCGCGGCCACGGTGATCCGGAATTCGACGTTGAGAGCGGCGGCCAGGCTGAGCGGGCGGGCGTTGCGCAGGGCGCGCAGCGTCGCCTTCACCGCGACCGGCGACTTGGCGAGGATGTCCTCGGCGGCCTTGGTCGCCTCGGGGAGGTCGGCCGCGCGCAGGGCCGCGATGATCTCCTCGACCGTGTCGGCGCGGTAGCAGCGGTCGATCCAGTCGGCGTGGGCGGCCAGCTCGGATTCGGGTGCGGGCCTGGCGAATCGGGCGATGGCCTCGTCGGCGGGAGTAGTACGCAGGGCGTCGAGGAGCGCGGGCAGGTCGGCCGAGGGCACGAAGGTGTCGGCGAAACCCGCGACGATCGCGTCACCCGCGCCCATCCGCGCGGTGGTGAGGGCGACGTGGGTTCCCAGCTCGCCGGGCGTGTGCGAGAGCAGGTAGGTGCCGCCGACATCGGGCACGAAACCGATGCCCGCTTCCGGCATGCCGATCTGCGAGCGTTCGGTGACGATGCGATGGCTGCCGTGCGCCGAGACGCCGACGCCACCGCCCATCACGATGCCGTCCATGATCGCCACATACGGCTTGGGGTAGCTGTCGATCATCTCGTTGAGCAGGTATTCGTCGCGCCAGAACGCGGCCGCCGCGGTGTCGAGCGGGGCGGGCGCGCCGGGGCCGCCGTCGTTGATCGCCTTGGCGTCGCGATGGATGGCGACGATATCGCCGCCCGCGCACAGGCCACGTTCGCCCGCACCGACGATAGCGACGGTGTCGACGGCCGGATCGGTCGCCCAGGCACGCAGGGCGTCGGTGACGGCCAGGCTCATCGCGTGGTTGAGCGCGTTGATGGCCCTCGGCCGATTCAGCGTGATCAGACCGAGCCGGTCGCGGACCTCGAACAACACTTCGGCTTCACCCATGTCCGTCACGATAAAGTCGGATGTCCGAGTACCCGCAGCCGCGAGGTGCGAGTTGTGACCCATTCCACGGCGGTGCGTGGGGCAGAATCGGCGCATGGGCACCGACAACTTCGCACGGATATCCCGGCTGCGCGCGCTGATCGACCATGCGAACACCGGTGCGGGCGAACGCGCGACCGCTCAGCGCATGCTCGACCGGCTGTTGCGAAAAACCGGTGGCGGCAACGCTTCTCGACCTTCCGATCGCGTCTACGGTGAGCGGCACCACCGGCCGGGCAGGCACGCGACCACGGCCGCCATCGTGGAGTCGGTGCGCGAGGACATCTCCTTCGCGCGCACCTTCGCCCCCGGTGCGCCCGGTGAGGTGATCGTGCACAGCCCACTGGCCGCGGCGCCGGCCGAACTCACCGTCGCGGTGACCACTCCCTTCGCCGACCAGATCGTCGTCACGATCGACGACATCCCGCCGCAGTGGGGCTGGGAATCCGACGAGTTCGACCGCATCGTCGCCACCCGCGACCTGCGCGCCCTCGCCGACGAACTGGCCGAGATCATCGACGCCTACAACCACTACGGCCCCGACGTGGGCCCGCGCTTCTTCCGCACCATCCGCGCCCAGCAGACAACCCTCATCCGCTGATCTACCCGCCGCCGTGGAAGGTGGCCCGGTACGCCGAGGGGCTGGTGCCCAGTGTTCGCGCGAAGTGCTGGCGCAGGGACGCGCCCGTGCCGAACCCGGCCCGCTCGGCGATCTGGTCGACGGTAAGCGTGGTCTGCTCGAGCAACTGTCGCGCCCTGATCAGCCGCTGCGCGGCGAGCCAGGCTCCCGGCGACATCCCGGTCTCGCGCCGGAATCGGCGGGTGAAAGTCCGCGGGCTCATGGCGGCACGCTCGGCGAGGACGCGCAGGGTGAGCGGTCGATCCAAGTGGTTCAGTGCCCATACCCGGGCGCGGCTGGTCGTCGACTCGTCCTCGGCCGGGAGCGGTAGGTCGATGAACTGGGCTTGGCCGCCTTCGCGATAGGGCGGCACAACCGTGCGCCTGGCGACGTCACCGGCGACGGCCGCGCCGTGGTCGGTGCGGATCAGATGCAGGCACAGGTCGATGCCCGCCGCTTCGCCCGCCGCGGTGAAGATGCCGTCGTCCTCGGTGAACAGCACCGCGGCGTCGATACGCACTGCTGGGAAGGCCGCGCGGAACCGGTCGGCGGACAGCCAGTGGGTCGTCGCGCGGCGCCCGTCGAGCAGGCCTGCGCGGGCGAGCACGAAGGCGCCCGTGCAGATCGACGCGATCCGGCGCCCCGCCGCGCGGGCCAGGCGCAGCTGCTCGGCGATCTCGTCCTGCGCGGGGTCGCTGACCTCGTCGAGTTCGTGCGAGGCCGGGACGACGATGGTGTCGGCGTTGGCGAGCGTCGCGCTGCCGTGCTCGACGGCGACGGCGAAATCGGCGTCCGTGCGCACGAGGCCCGGTTCGATCGCACAGGTCAGCACTTCGTAGAGGCGCTCCCCGTCGGCGGAGCGGGCCGAGCCGAAGATCTGGTGCACGATGCCGAGCTCCATCGGCATCACCCCGGTGCGAGCCAGGACCGCGACCCGATGGACAGCCATGGCCCGATCCTTTCACATATCGGCTTTCCGGCCACTGGTGCCCGTGTGCCGGACTCGGCAGCCTGAGAAGGACGAACGAGCTACCGAAAGGACTGCGACCGATGCGAGTGCTGTGGGTGTTCGCCCATCCGGAACCGCGATCGCTGACCGCGCAGCTGCGCACCGCCGGAATCGCCGCACTGCGTGAGGCCGGGCACGAGGTGATCGAATCCGATCTCTACGCCATGAACTGGAACCCCGTGGTGACGGCCGAGGACTTCGCGCATGACGGCGTCGAGCGGCTGGACGTGGCCGACGAATCCGAAGCGGCCCTGCGCACCGGGCGGCTGGCCGCCGACATCCGCGCCGAGCACGACAAGCTGGCCTGGGCCGACACCGTGGTGCTGCAATTCCCGCTGTGGTGGTACGGAATGCCCGCGATCATGAAGGGCTGGCTGGACCGCGTGCTGGTACAGGGTTACGCGTACGGGGTGCGTGATCCCGAGTCCGGTCGCACCCGCCGCTACGGTGACGGCGGCCTGGCAGGCAAGCGCGCCACGGCGGTGGTATCGGTAGGCGCCCATGCCGGGCTGGGACCGCGCGGCATCCACGGCGACCTCACGGAAGTCCTCTTCCCCCTGCTCCACGGCACTTTCTTCTACACCGGCATGGAGGTGATCGAGCCGGTGATCGTCCCCGGCACCAACCGGGTGAGCCACGAACGCTTCGCCGCCATCACCGCCGACCTGCGCGCCCGGCTGCTCGCCCTGCCGACGACGCCGCCCATCCCCTACCGCCACCAGGACAGCGGCGACTACGACGCCGACTGGAACCTGCGCCCAGCCGAGCACCCGGGCGGGTCCGGCCTCGGGATCCACCGCCTCGACAGCGAATCCCGCCAGGCTTGCTGACCGAACCCTCGAGCGATGGGTGAATCAACCGGGACGTTTCGGCCCGACGACGGTGGCGACCAGGCCGCCGGTGAGGACGATCGCGCCGACGGCCAGGACGACGCTGGCGACGGCGGGGCCGCCTGACGTGTTGTCGGCGACCACCTGGCCGACGCCGATCGCGATGCACGCGGAACCGCCGAGGACGAGGACCGGTTCGCGCCGGAGCAGGTAGGCGCCGAGAAAGATCACGCCGACGAAGCAGGTGAGCATGGGACGCCAAAGAGATTCGCCGAGGGTCACCGATTGCGCGCCTGTTGTCGCGATCAGTCCACCGAGCAGGAACCCGGCCCAGTCGAGGACGAGCAGCCGCGCCCACGCGAGCCCGAACCAGACGGCCCCGAAGACCATGAGCGCGATGCCCTGCCACAGCCAGCGGTGCGGCCCGTCGGTGAGCTCGACGATCGTGGCCACGCCGAAACCGGCGATCGCGACCATCCCGAGCAGGCTCGGCACCATCAGGTAGCCGAGCGTCGCCACCAGTAGCCCCGCGCACAGCGCCGCGATCTCGGCATCGCCACCGCGCGCACCGAACGCGATCGCCACTGTGCCGCTGGTCGCCATGGCCGCCAGCACCAGCAGCGCCGACGCGAGCCTGGTTCGTACGGCCGTGGCGATGGGCACACGGCGGAACAGGCCGCGCCGTCCACCTGCCAGCACCACGGCGCCACCGAGCGAACACCCGCTGACGACGGCGAGCAACACCACTCGCCCGGTGTCGGCGACATCGGCCCACGCCCGGTCGAGGAAGAGCCCGAGGCCCGCCGCGACGAGCCCGGCACCGAGGTAGGCGACGATCTCGGCGAGCACCCGCCCGGTCGGCGCGCGACCCGCCCGCTCCTGTTCCTCGACAGCTCGCAGCACCGCGTCGCGCTGGTCACCACTGATGACCCCGCCCGCGACCAGCCGCTCCAACGCCACGCCCACCCCGTGTTCGCGAACCATCCGTCGAGTATGTCGGCCGAGTGCCCGAACCGGCCCCTTTCGCCGTGACGCCGTTCACAGTAGGATTAGTTTGATGTCCTAGTATCGGGCGTTCTACAAAATGGCGGAGGAAGTCATGAGCACCTCATTGCACGTTCCTGTCCATCCGGTGCGGTTCGTGACTTCGGCCGCCCTGTTCGACGGGCACGACGCGGCGATCAACATCATGCGGCGCATCCTGCAGGCCCAAGGCGCGGAAGTGATCCATCTCGGACACAACCGGTCGGTGCGCGAGATCGTCGACGCGGTGGTCGAGGAAGACGTGCAGGGTGTCGCGGTGAGCTCGTATCAGGGCGGGCACATCGAGTTCTTCGAGTACCTGGCCGAGGCGCTGCGCGAGGCCGGGGCGGGCGACGTGCGCATCTTCGGTGGCGGTGGCGGTGTGATCGTCCCCGAGGAGATCGAACGCCTCGCCCGCAGCGGCGTGCGCATCTTCTCCCCCGAGGACGGCCAGCGCCTCGGCCTGCCCGGCATGATCAACGAGCTCATCCGGCTGTGCGATGTGGACCGCGCCTCCGTCGCCCCCGATCTGAACGCCCTCTACACCGGCGACCGAATCGCCCTGGCCCGCACCATCACTTGTCTGCAACAGGGCGCTCTGCCCGAAACCGATCGCGCCGCGATCCTCGCCGCGGCGGACGCGCGCGAGGTACCGGTCCTCGGGATCACCGGCACCGGTGGCTCCGGAAAGTCCTCGCTCACCGACGAATTGGTGCGCCGGTTGCGCACCGACCAGCAGGACAAGCTGCGTGTCGCGGTGCTCGCCGTCGACCCGACCCGGCGCCGCGCCGGTGGCGCCCTGCTCGGTGACCGCATCCGCATGAACGCGCTCGACGGCGAGCACGTGTACTTCCGTTCGCTGGCCACGCGCGGCAATCACGAACTGCCCGACGACATCGACACCATGATCGCCGCGTGCCGGGCAGCGGGCTTCGACCTGGTGATCCTCGAGACGCCGGGCATCGGCCAGGGTGACGCCGGCATCGTCGACCACGTGGATGTGGCGCTGTATGTGATGACGCCGGAGTTCGGTGCCGCCTCCCAGCTCGAGAAGATCGACATGCTCGACTACGCCGACGTGGTCGCGGTGAACAAGTACGAGCGGCGCGGCGCCGCCGACGCGGTGCGCGATGTGGCCCGCCAATTGATCCGCAACCGTGCGGAATTCGGTTCCGACCCGTCCGACATGCCCGTCTTCGGCACCAGCGCGGCGACTTTCGACGACGACGGTGTCACCGCGCTCTACCAGCATCTGCTCACCCGGCTCACCGAGCACGGCCTCACGGTGGAGCCGGGTGCGCTGCCCCGGGTGGAGACGAAGGTGTCGACCAGGTTCGCCCAGCTCATCCCGCCGTCACGGGTGCGCTACCTGGCTGAGATCGCCGAGACCGTGCGCGCCTACCACCAGGACACGGCACGGGAAGTGACTGCGGCACAACGTGTTCAGCGGTTGCGTGCGGTATACGAGGAACTGCCCGACGACACCGCCGTCGGCGATCTGTTGGAGGCGGCTACCGGTGATCTGTCGCCCGCCTCGGCGGCCCTGCTGGACGAATGGCCCGCGCTGGCCGAGAGTTATCGGGGCGAGGAGCAGGTTGTGCGGGTACGCGACCGTGAGATCCGCACCCCGTTGCGACGCGAATCGCTCTCCGGCACAAGCGTTCCCCGGGTAGCGCTGCCCCGCTACACCGACGCGGGCGAACTGTTGCGTTTCCTGCGCGAGGAGAACCTGCCGGGCCGATTCCCCTTCACCGCGGGCGTTTTCCCGTTCAAGCGCGACAACGAGGACCCCACCCGCATGTTCGCGGGCGAGGGTGATCCGGCGCGCACGAACCGGCGCTTCAAAGCACTCAGTGCCCACACCGAGGCCACTCGCCTCTCGACGGCCTTCGACTCGGTGACCCTCTACGGCCACGAACCGGCGCAACGGCCCGATATCTACGGCAAGGTCGGCACCTCGGGTGTCTCGGTGGCGACGATCGACGACATGCGCACCCTGTTCGACGGTTTCGACCTGTGTGAACCAACGACGTCGGTGTCGATGACCATCAACGGCCCGGCTCCGACGATTCTGGCGTTCTTCCTCAATGCGGCGATCGACCAGGCGGTGCACCGCTTCACGGAGTCGCAGGGCCGGGAACCGACTGAGCAGGAGGCCGCCGAGATCAGGGCGCGCACGCTGTCCACCGTGCGCGGCACCGTGCAGGCCGACATCCTCAAGGAGGACCAGGGCCAGAACACCTGCCTGTTCTCCACCGAGTTCAGTCTGCGGATGATGGCCGATGTGCAGGAGTGGTTCGTCCGCAACAATGTGCGCAATTTCTATTCGGTGTCCATCTCCGGCTATCACATCGCCGAGGCCGGGGCCAATCCGATCAGCCAGCTCGCCTTCACCCTGGCCAACGGATTCACCTACGTGGAAACGTATTTGGCGCGCGGACTGGCGATCGACGAATTCGCGCCGAACCTGTCGTTCTTCTTCTCCAACGGGATGGACCCGGAGTATTCGGTCATCGGACGGGTGGCACGGCGCATCTGGGCCGTCGCCATGCGCGACCGGTACGGCGCGGGTGAACGCGCCCAGAAACTGAAGTATCACATCCAGACCTCCGGTCGATCGCTGCACGCCCAGGAAATGCAGTTCAACGACATCCGCACCACCCTGCAGGCACTGATCGCGGTCTACGACAATTGCAACAGCCTGCACACCAACGCTTTCGACGAAGCCGTCACCACTCCCACCGAGGAATCGGTGCGCCGGGCGCTGGCGATTCAGCTCATCATCGCCAAGGAATGGGGGCTGGCGGTGAACGAGAATCCGCTGCAGGGCAGTTTCATCATCGACGAGCTCACCGACCTGGTCGAAGAGGCGGTGCTGCTGGAATTCGAGCGGATCAGCGAACGCGGCGGCGTGCTCGGCGCCATGGAGACCGGGTACCAGCGCGGCCGCATCCAGGACGAGTCGATGCGCTACGAGCAGCGCAAACACGACGGAACGCTGCCGATCATCGGGGTGAACACCTTCCGCGGCCCCGAAAGCGAGGCCGCGGCGCCGACGGTGGAATTGGCCCGCGCCACCGAGGACGAGAAACGGTCCCAGCTCGAGCGGGTGCAACAGTTCCGCGCCGAGCACGCCGAGGAATCGCATCGCGCGCTCGCCCGACTGGCCGAGGTCGCCCACACCGACGGCAATATTTTCGAGGTACTGATGGACGCGGCACGGGTATGCACTTTGCAGCAGGTCACTGATACCTTTTTCGCCGTCGGCGGACAGTATCGGCGGACCGTCTGAGGCGACCGAATGCGACCATCGCCGCAGCCGACGTGTGACAATTCCCGGAGCAATGCCGGCGCGGCGATGGGACGTACATGGATCTGACCGGGCTCGACATCATCGATGCGCATATCCACCAGTGGGATCCGCATACGACACCTCGGCTGTTCAGCAAGCACGCCAAGCTGCTGCGGTATGTGCCGCTGCCGGTCGACCTCGCCGCGAAATTGACCCCGCGCCGCGACCTCCAGTTCGTCGGTGATCCCACGACCTACCTCGGCCCGTATCTGCCCGCCGACTACCGCACCGACCAGGGCGGGGTCGCGGTGCGCGGCCTCGTGCACGTGGAGGCCGAGTGGACCGGTTCGGCGCCCGACGAGACGCGGTGGGTGGCCAGCCTGCCGTTCGGGGTCGATACACCCGCGCTCGCCGCGATCGTCGGGGCGGCCGACCCCGCCGCCGCGGATCTCGGCCCCACGCTCGACGCCCATCAGTCGGCCTCGCCGCTGCTGCGCGGGATCCGGGCCACCGTGGCCCACCATCCCGATGCGGGGGTGAAATCGTTCGCCGCGCACGACGGACTGCTCACCGCGCCCGCCTTCCTCGACAATTTCGGTCAGCTCGCCGAACGCGGGCTCAATTTCGACGCGTGGCTGTACTCGGGTCAGCTGCCGGAGGTGACGGCGCTGGCCGAACGCTTTCCCGAGGTGACGATCGTCCTCGACCACCTCGCCACCCCCGCAGGCGTCTTCGGGCCGGTCGGCAAACACACCGGCAGGACCGCGGGCGAGCGACGCGACATCTTCGACCGCTGGCGCGACGACATCACCGATCTGGCCGCCCAGCCCAATGTGGTCGCCAAGGTGAGCGGCCTGATGATGCCGGTACTCGGCCACCCGGTCCCGCCGCGCGGGCTGTCGACCCAGGTGTCGGTGCTCGTCGACCGGCTGGGTCCGATGCTCGCCCACGCCCTGTCGGTGTTCGGCCCCGACCGGCTGATCTGGGGCTCGAACTTCCCCGTCGACAAGCCGATCACCAGCCTCCCCGTGGCCGTCGACGCCGTCGCGACCGCGCTCACCAAGGCCGGTGCGTCGCCCGAGGACCTGCGGAAGGTATTCGGCGGTAACGCTGTTCGTGTTTACCGCATCGAACTGGGGTGACGGGCTTTGTCGGTACCCCGGTTTAGCATCACGGAATGAAGACGACCGGCACGTTCGAACTCACCGCTTTCGATCCGACCGATCTGCAGCCGCAACCGCCGATCAGCACCGGCCTGCCGGTCGGCATCGCCCACATGACCAAGGTCTACGCGGGCGACATCACGGGCACCTCGGCGACGCTGTTCACCTCGGCGTTCGACATGTCGACGGGTGCGGGCACCTACATCGCCATGGAGTCCTTCGAGGGCAGCCTGGCGGGCAGGTCGGGCGCGTTCAACTTCGTCCATTCCGCCACCACCGGCGGCACCGATCGGACCGACGAGTTCTTCCACATCGTCCCCGGTAGCGGCACCGGCGAACTCACCGGCATCACCGGCACCGGCGCCCTCTACGTCGACACCACCGGCGGCCACCACATCTGGTTCGAGTACGAGCTGCCCTGAGGAACCGTCGGCTCGACAGAATCTCGACGCCGGACCGGCGTTATGAGCTCGATCGGCTGCGAGTGACCGCGTAGTCCAACTACGTTGACACCCTGTCGACAGGACGCGTTCGAGGGAGCTGTGGTGGCGGCAGGGTTTCGGTGCTGGGTCGGTGGTGTCATCGCGGTGATGGCCGTTTCGGTGGCGGCTCCCGCCGTGGCCGCTCCTCCGCTCGGTCCGACCGGCGACACCACGTTCTACACCCCGCCCGCCGAGATCCCGGCGACGCCGGGACAGCCGATCAAGACCGAACCCATGTCGCTGCCGATCACCCTGCCCGGTAGCAACGGCCCGCTTCCAGCGGAAACCACCCGCGTGATGTTTTCCGCCACCGACCGCACGGGGTCGGCGGTCGCGGCGACCGGTGCGTATCTGCGGCCGACCCTGCCGTGGGTCGGACCCGGTCCGCGGCCGCTGCTCGTGCTCGCGCCCGGCACACAGGGTCAGGGCGACCAGTGCGCGCCGTCGAACACCCTGGCATTTCTGTTGCAGTACAACGGCGGACTCGATGTGGGCCTGCAGTACGAGCAGTACGCGGCGATCTACCCGTTCCTCGCGGTCGGTGGTGCGGTGATGCTCACCGACCACGAGAGTTTCGGCACTCCGGGACCGCACAGTTACATGTCGCGTGCGTCCACCGGACAGGTCATGCTCGACGCCGCGCGGGCCGCCCGTGAACTGCCCGGCAACGGACTCGAACCGGGTGCCCCGGTGGCGCTGTGGGGCTATTCGCAGGGTGGCGGGGCTGCGGCCGCCGCGGCGGAACTCGCCCCGAGCTACGCACCGGACCTGCCGATCGTCGGCGCCTACGCCGGAGCACCGGTGGTCGACGCACGCGCCCAGCTGCGGCACTTCGACCGCGGCTCGCTGGCCGGCGCCCTCGGCTACTACATCAACGGCGCCGTCGACGAGAACCCCGCACTCGCGCCCGCCACCGATCGGCTGCTCAACGACGCGGGCAAGCGCATGCTGGCCGACACCGCACGGCAGTGTGTGGCCGAAACCGTAGCCACCCAGGGTTTCCGGGACAGCCGTGGCTGGACGAGCACCGGACAGAGCGTGGTCGAAGCGTTGGATTCCGACCCGGACTGGGCAGCCCACCTCGACGACGACCGGGTCGGACAGTTGCGACCCGGTGCACCGGTACTCATCCACAGCACGGCCGATGATGAACTGGTGCCCACCTACAGCGCTCGCAGGCTCGCAGCGGACTGGTGCGCCGCCGGTACCACCGTGGCCTACTACGAGCAGCCGCTCCCCGGCGATCCGGTGAAACTCGGTGTGTCGCATGTGCTCAACAGCCCGCTGAGCTTGCCGGGCGCGCTGCTGTGGCTGCACGGCCTCTTGCGGGGCCAGCCCGCGCAGCGCACCTGCTGAACTCAGCTGTCGAATTCGGCGTAGAGGGCACGCAATTCGCGGAGACCGGTGGCGGCGGTCTGCTCGTCCTCGGCCGACATGCGTAGGGCACGGCGCAAGGCCATGGCGTCGAGGTCCTCGATGACGGGGTGGAATTCGATGCGTGGTAGGTCGGGGAGGGCGAGGTGGTCGCCGTAGGGGTCGTCGGAATCAGCGCTGCGAGTGGACCTTTCGACCCCACCGATGAGGGTGTCGAGGTCGAGTCCGCGCAGGGTGAGGATTTCGCCCGGTTGCTCGTCGAGGCGTTCGGCGAGCAGGTAGCAGACGGCGGCCACATGCTTACACGGCCAGCCCATGTCCGGGCAGGTGCAGGAGAAGTCCAGTTCGGCGGCGGTGGTCGGCAGCAGGTGTGGTCCGAGCGCGGGTGGCAGTGCGCCCGAAGCGATTTCGGCGAGCATGCCGGGCGCTTCGCGGATCTCGGCCAGCAGCAGATCGATCTCCTCCTCGCGCAGCGGCCGCACCGACAACACGGAGGTGAACGGGCTCGGCTGGCTACCCTGCACCTCGGCCGTGACCGCACCGCGCTCCACGCGATAGTTCACCACCTGCCCGACCCGCGCGTAGGTGCGCCCGCGCGAGAGCCTGCCCGCGTCGGCCACCTTCTCCACCGCCTCGAGCAGCGACTTTCCCCACCACGTGCGACCGAAACCACCGCGCGCCTGCGCACCACCGCGCACCGGCTTGCGCGGACCGAACTGACTGAAATCGGCCATCAGTCACCCACCGCCTCGGCCCCGAGGGTGAACAGTTCACGCAACTCGTCGGTGCCGAGTTCGGTGATCCAGTTCTCCCCCGCCCCGACGGCCAGGTCGGCCAACGCCTTTTTGCCGCTGATCATTTCGTCGATGCGCTCCTCGATGGTGTCGACACAGACGAGTTTGCGCACCTGCACCGCACGCTGCTGGCCGATGCGGAACGCACGGTCGGTGGCCTGGTTCTCCACGGCCGGGTTCCACCAGCGGTCCAGGTGGATCACATGATTGGCGGCGGTCAGGTTCAGCCCCGTCCCGCCCGCTTTGAGCGAGAGGAGCATCAACGGCGGGCCGCCCGCGGCTTGGAATCCGGTGACCATGTCGTCGCGACGCTGCTTGGTCACCCCGCCGTGCAGGAACGGGATGGGTGTGCCGAACCGTTCGGTGAGGAACGGCAGGATCAGGTCCCCGAACTCACGGAATTGGGTGAACAGCAGGGCCTTCTCGCCGTCGGCGAGGACGGCGTCGAGGATGTCCTCCACCAGGGCGAGCTTGCCCGAGCGATGGCCCCCGCGGCGCATGATGGGCGAGGCGTCGCCGAGGAAATGCGCGGGATGATTGCAGACCTGCTTGAGCCTGGTCAGCGCGCCGAGCACCGCACCCTTGCGCGCCATGCCCTTGGCGTCTTTGAGCTTCTCCAGCATGTCGTCGACCACGGCCTGATACAGCGCGGCCTGCTCGACGGTGAGATTCGCGCGCACCGTCATCTCGAGCTTCTCGGGCAGATCGCTGATGACCGCCGGATCGGTTTTGAGCCTGCGCAGCACGAACGGTTCGGTGATGAGCCGCAACCGGTCGATGGCGTGCTGGTCGCGTTCGCGTTCGATGGGCGCCGCGAAGCGGGCACGGAAGGACTGCGGACTGCCGAGCAGCTTGGGCATGGCGAAATCGAACAGGGCACGCAGTTCTTCCAGCCGGTTCTCCACCGGTGTTCCGGTGAGCGCCAAGCGATGCCGGGCCCGCAAGGCGCGGGCAGCCCGTGATTGCCTGGTGGTCGCGTTCTTGATGTGCTGGGCCTCGTCGAGAACCACCCGCTCCCAGTGCTGTTCGCTCAGCAACGTGGCATCGCGCGCGAGCAGGGCATAGGTCGTGACGACCAGATCCGCATCCGCGACCGCGGCGGCGAAATCCGCGCCCTTGCGCCGATCGGTCCCGTGGTGCACGAGGACGCGCAGGTCGGGTGCGAAACGTTCGGTTTCGCGCTGCCAGTTGCCGACCACCGACATGGGGCACACCAGCAGCGTCGGCCCTACCGGGCCGACGGCCTCGCGTTCGTGCACGAGCAGCGCGAGTACCTGCACGGTCTTGCCGAGACCCATGTCGTCGGCCAGGATCGCGCCGCAATCGAGCCGGCTCATGGTGGCCAGCCAGCTCAGGCCGCGCTCCTGATAGGGGCGGAGCTGGGCTTTCAGGCCGATCGGCACCGGAACCGGCTCGGGATGGCCGTGTCCGGTGAACAGTTCGGCCGCCCAGCCGTCGGCGGTGACCTCGGTGACCGGCACATTGTCGACCCGTTCGGCGGCGAGCTCGCCGATCATGTCGGCCAGGGTGATCGGGGTGTCGTCGGCGTGCAGTGCCACGTACCGGGCGGCGGCCGCCAACGCGCGATGGTCGGCCTGCACCCATTCACCGCGCAGCTGGACGAGATCGGATTTGCTGCGCACCAGCCGTTCCATCTCGGCCGGGGTGAGCACCATGTCCCCGAGCGCCAATTCCCAACGGTAGGAAAGCAATCCGCTCAGACCGACGGTGGATTCGGCGGCGGCCGGGCTGCTCACCCGCAGGCGCATGCTCGGCTCGGCGATGTTCCAGGCGCGCGGCAGCAGCAGGCGAATCCCGGCCTCCTGTAGCGCATGCGCGCCGTGGGCGACCAGGTCGGCGACCACCTGGGTCGGCAGCAGGAGGTCGAGTCCGCGCGGGTCGGTCGGCAGGTCACGCAGACGCGGGTAGGCCTTGCGTGCCTGGCCCAGCTTCTCGGCGGCAGTGCGCACCAAGACCGGATCATCATCGAGGGCAACAGGTTTCGGCGCGTCGTCGACGGGGCGCAGGCACACCTGTAGTCGCCACAGCGCCACCGAGTCGTCGTCGGTGCCGAATTCGCCGTCGGGTTCGCACAGGCGAAGGACCAGTTCGGGTTCGTCGGCGGCGTATCCCTCGCGCCACTGCGACAGCGTTTCGGCCAGCCGGTAGGAGCCCTCGTCGAGCGGGGTGTCGCTCATCAGCGCCGCCAGCAGCGGGTGCGTCATCGAACGGTGGCTCAGGTATTCGCGGGCGATCGGGTCGGTCAGTTCGGTGACCAGGTCCTCGAGCACCCCGGCGGGCGACCCGGCCACCCGCAGCGCGGCGGGCATGGCCGTGGCCAGCTCGGCGAGCCACGCCCGCTGACGTTGCCCGCCGACCAGCCGCCACCGCACCCACCACTGCCCGTCGGCACGATCCACCTGCGGCACCACCCGACCGGCCCGCACCCAGCGCTCGATGCCACGGGCGACGTGCGCGAGGAAACGCAGGTCGCCGGAGATGTGCTCGCGGGGCAGCCTGCTGCGCAGCACGACGGCGGCCGTCGGCGGCGCGAGCGCGTGCGCGCGGACCTCGGCTCGACCCGGTGCGCCCGCCTCGTCGACGACGAGCACCTCGGCGCGGTGCCGGAACCGCGCGCGCTCGAGAATGTCGCCGAGCACCGAACCCACCGCAACGGGCTGCCCGTCGTGCCACAGCAGCAGGCCCGAACCGGGGGACCACAGACCGTGCAGCATGGTTGCCATCCAAGCAGGAGCCACCGACACCCCGCGCTCGGCCATCGCTCTGGATTTCTGGGCTCCCACGGAACATACTTGGATATTCCCTGGTCACGGCCGGAAGATCACCGGCGACAACTGCATACTCACCCAGGCGAACCGGCCACGAACCGGCTCGGCCGATGAACCCCCTGAATGCGTGCGGAGGGCAGCGATGACGATTCTGCTCCAGGTTCTCGAGCAGAGCTACACCCCCACCACCCCGTGGGAGCGGCGCAAGTTCACGTTCGTCGATGCCGGGAAGATCGTCGGCATGCGCCTGGACGGCCAGTCCGGCGTATGGATCGATCTGTCCCGGCCCGGTGAATCCCAGCGGCTGGCCCACACGGCCGACCCGCGCGATTCCATCACCTTCCTGCTCACCGTGTTCGCCAAGATCGCCGAGTGCGAGGACCGGGGTGGTTCGTGGTTGATCGGCCACGACGGCACCCACATCTCCTCGATCGCGGCCACCCGGTTCCCACCACATGCCGCCGAGCTCGCGGCAGACGACATCCTGGCGCGCGCCTGGTTGTAGTACGGCGAAGTTGTCGGTGGGGTCGGCTACAACCTGTGCATGGGGAGACTCGCGTGGCTGGTCCTGCTGGTGCTCGCGTGCGCGGGTTGCGGGGTGCTGGCGCCCGAACCGATCGCGCCCGCGCCGGGTAGTCCGACGCGGGCAGAGGTGAGCGCGCTGCTCGATCAGGTGCGCGTGATCGATGCGCGACCGCACCCCGGCGGGTACGAACGCGGCTGCAAGGCCGGGCAGGGTTGTGTGTTCGGTCCGGCCTGGTCCGACGACACCGACGCGCCCGGCGGTCACGACGGCTGCGACACCCGCAACAACGTGCTGGCCGCCCAGCTGCGCGATGTGGTTCGCCGGGGTCGCTGTGTGGTGGTGGAAGGCGTGCTCACCGACCCCTACACCGGCACCGACATCGCTTTCCGCAAATCCGACGGCGGCGACATCCAGATCGACCACGTCTATCCGCTCGCCGCCGCCTGGGATATGGGCGCACACGCCTGGCCACCGGAACGCCGTCTGCGCTTCGCCAACGACCTCTCGGTCAATCTGCTGGCCACCAGCAAGGCGACCAATCAGTCCAAAGGCGACGACATGCCTGGCGAATGGCTACCACCCGCGAAGCCCAATCACTGCTTCTACGCGGCGAAGTACCTCACCGTCGCCGTGGCCTACGACTTACCGATCACCGCCGCCGACAACGCCGCCCTCCACGACGTCGCCCGAACATGCCCTTGATGGGTCTCGTCGTCAGGCGCCCGTCGCCACCGGGCGCTTGGGGTCGTTGGACCACTGCGACCACGACCCCGGGTAGAGGGCGGCGTCGATCCCGGCGATGGCCAGGGCCGCGATTTCGTGCGCAGCGGTGACGCCGGAACCGCAGTAGACCGCGACCGGTCCGTCACCGAACTCGGCGAAGCGCTCGCGCAATTCCTCGGCGGTGCGGAAATGTCCTGTGGGGTACAGGTTTTCAGCGGTCGGTGCGCTGACAGCGCCGGGAATGTGACCGGCCTGCGGATCGACCGGTTCCACCTCACCTCGGAAACGTTCGCCCGCGCGAGCATCGAGCAAGACACCCGACCATTTCGCGGCGGCGTCCGCATCGATCACGGGCAGCGCGCCGGGGCGAACAACCAGGTCACCGGGGGTCGGGTCGGGTTCGGCACCGGTCGCGAGTTCCCCGCCGGACGCGGTCCAGGCGGGCAGCCCACCGTCGAGAATGCGCACGTTGTCGACACCGGCCCAGCGCAACAGCCACCATGCGCGGGCCGCCGCCATGCCGCCGGTCGCGTCGTAGACGACCACGGGCTCATCAGTGCCGAGCCCCCAGCTGCGGGCGCACTTCTCGAAGGTTCCGGGGTCGGGCAAAGGGTGCCTGCCACGGGCCGGTGACGGTGCGGCGGCCAGTTCGGTCTCCAGGTCGACGAACACCGCGCCCGGAATGTGCCCGTCGAGATAGTGCTGCGGACCGTCCGGATCACCGAGCGCCCACCGCACGTCCAACAGGTGAATCTTGTTCGCCGCCAGCTCCTCCCGAAGCTCGGCCGCCGAAATCAGCACCGCACCCACGCCAACTCCTCACTCCCGGTCCGTCCCCCGCCGCCACCCTACGCACTCCCCGCCCACCCACACCCGAAACGGCACCCCACGCATCGGACGGAGGCTGGACAGATGATCGTTACGCTCCGGTGGCGGCAACGGCCGAGAGCCGCACGCCACCAGAGCGTGGTGACCGAGCGGCCGGCACCGCGGGCCGGATCAGGCCAGTTTCGCGCTACTGGCCGGTGACGCTCCCAGACCCGTCGGGCAGGATTTGCCGAATGTCGCAGGTCTCCACCAGTTCGTCGTCCGATGTCACCGAGAAACCGGCCGGGATAGGTCAGCCGCTCGGTGCGGGCGCGGTGACGGCACTGGTCGGGTTCACCAGTTCCTTCGCGGTGGTCCTGAGCGGGTTGCGGGCGGTGGGAGCGAGTCCGGCGCAGGCGGCGTCGGGGCTGCTCGTGCTGTGTTTCACGCAGGGCATCGGCATTCTGCTGCTGAGTTTCCGGTACCGGATTCCGATCACCCTTGCCTGGTCGACACCCGGCGCGGCGCTGCTGGTGAGCACCGGCCTGGTGGCCGGTGGGTGGCCGGGCGCGGTCGCGGCGTTCGCTGTGACGGGCGTGCTGATCTTCGTCACCGGTCTGTGGCAGCGGCTCGGTTCGCTGGTCGCGGCGATTCCGGTGCCGATCGCGCAGGCCATGCTCGCCGGCGTGCTCGTTCCGCTGTGCTTGGCTCCGGTGCAGGCATTGCGTACCTCGCCCGCCGTGGTGGTTCCGGTGATCGTGGTGTGGCTGGTTCTGCAACGGTACGCACCGAAGTGGGCGGTGCTCGTGGCCTTCGCGACGGCGGCCGTCGGCACCGGCATCGACATCGTGGTCGCCGACCGGCATCTCGACCTGTCCGCCATGATCCCCACCGTGGAACTGACTGCCCCACAATGGCATTGGCAGGCGATCATCGGCATCGCCGTTCCGCTCTACATCGTCACGATGGCCTCGCAGAACATCCCCGGCGTCGCCGTGATGCGTTCTTTCGACTACCAGGTGCCGTGGCGGCCTGCCATGCTCGTCACCGGGATCGGCACCGTCCTAGGCGCCCCGGCGGGCGGTCACGCCATCAATCTCGCCGCCATCAGCGCCGCGCTCGCGGCCGCCCCGAGCGCGAGCCCGGACCCGAAGCGCCGTTGGATCGCCGCGGCCACCGCTGGCGCCTCCTACCTGGTCCTCGGCCTGGCCTCCGCCGCCCTGGTCACCCTCATCGCCGCCGCCCCCGCGGGCACCCTCGAAACCGTCGCGGGCCTGGCCCTGCTCGCCACGCTCGCCGCTTCCCTCTCCGCCGCCCTCACCGATCCGGGCGACCGCCTCGCCGCCCTGGTCACCTTCCTGGTGGCCGCCTCCGGCACCACTCTGCTCGGCATCGGCGGCGCCTTCTGGGCGCTGCTCGCCGGCCTCATCGTCCGCCGCATACTCCCAGCTCAGAAGTAGGTGCGCTGAGGTCGGTCCGGACCTCACCGCCTGACCCGCGCGCTCCGCCGAGCCTTCAGCCCGGGCCAAGTGAATCGGCCCTCACGGCGTGACCCGCAGGTTCCGTCGATCTCAGTCCGGGTCGGCGAGGCGGTCGAGGAGGGGTGCGGTGCGTGGTCCGACCAGTTCGCGCATGACGAGGGCCATGTTGGTGCGTTCGACGCCGGGGATCTTCAGGATGGCGCCCGCGATGCGGTAGAGGTCGTCGGCGTCGCGGGCCACGATGCGGACGGTGAGGTCGGTTTCGCCGGTCATGCCGCAGACCTCGGTGACCTCGGGAACGTCGGCGAGCTCGTCGACCACCGCGTCCAGCTGGTGCTGATCGACGACCACCGCGACGAAGGCTGCCAGCGGATAGCCGAGAGCACGCGGTTCCACGCGGCGCTCGAAACTGCCGAGCACCCCACCGCTGTCCCAGCGCGCGAGTCGCGCCTGCACCGTATTGCGTGACAGCCCGAGGCGGGCGGCCAGTTCCACCCCGGTGGCTCGGGGGCTGGCGATCAGTTCGCGCAGCAATCGCGCGTCGGTCGCGTCGAGGGTCACGGCGGGTTCGCGACTGGTCATACAACGCAGTATGACAGCGCGTCACCCCAGCACAACGTGCATTCTGCTCAGTCACGTGTCGTTCACTTGCGCAGGCGGCGGTATCGTGGATGCTGTGTGATACACATCGCACTCAGCGATCAGTCGTACCCGCATCGGCCCACAAGGCGCGGTGGAGAGGAGGCGATCTCGATGCCGGAGAAGCAGACCTACCCGGTCCAGTTGATCCAGCCGGACGGACGTCGCGTATTCGATCGTGAGCACGGCGCGCTGGTCGCCGATATCGATGCCGAACGATTGCGGGGCCTCTACCGGGACCTCGTCGTGACCCGCCGGATCGATCTCGAGGCGACCGCACTGCAACGCCAGGGTCAGCTCGGCCTGTGGCCACCCATGCTCGGCCAAGAAGCGGCACAGGTCGGTTCGGTGCACGCACTGCACCCCGACGACTACATCTTCTGCTCGTACCGCGAGACCGCGGTGGCGTACTGCCGTGGCGTACCGCCCGAGCAGCTGACGCGGCTGTGGCGCGGAGTGGCCCACCACTGCTGGGATCCCGACGCGGTGAACATGACCAACGCCAATATCGTCGTCGGCTCCCAGGGTCTGCACGCCACCGGTTACGCCTACGCCGCCCACCTCGACGGCGCCGACATCGCCACCATCACCTACTTCGGCGACGGCGCGACCAGTCAGGGCGATATCGCCGAGGCGCTCGGTTTCGCCGCCACGTGGAGCGCACCGGTGGTGTTCTTCTGCCAGAACAACCAGTGGGCGATCAGCGAACCGGTCACCGTGCAGAGTCACGCGCCGCTGGTGCGCCGGGCCGACGGGTACGGCATTCCCGGTGTGCAGGTGGACGGCAACGATGTGCTGGCCGTGCTCGCCGTCACCCGCCAGGCGGTCGAACGCGCCCGCAGCGGCGGCGGCCCCACCTTCATCGAGGCGATCACCTACCGGATGGGCCCGCACACCACCGCCGACGATCCGAGCAGGTACCGCACGGCCGCCGATATCGAGTACTGGGAGCGGCGCGATCCGATCGAGCGGGTGCGACTGTTGCTCGAACGCGAGGGTCTGCTCGACGACGAGTTCGCCCGCTCGGTCGCACGCGCGGCCGACGAGGTCGCCGACCGGGTACGCACCGCGACACTGCAGATGCCCGACCCCGACCCCCTCCGCATGTTCGACCACGTCTACGCGACCGAGCACCCACTGATCACCGAAGAGGCACACCAGTTCTCGGCCTACCTCGCCGAAGGAGCGCAGTCATGATCACCACCTTCGCCGCCGCTCTCAACACCGGTCTGCGCCGCGCCATGGAAGACGAGCCGAAGGTGGTGTTGCTCGGCGAGGACATCGGCAAGCTGGGTGGTGTGTTCCGGGTGACCGACACGCTCCAGAAGGATTTCGGCGACAATCGCGTCATCGATACGCCCCTGGCCGAATCCGGCATCGTGGGAACGGCTTTCGGAATGGCCTTGCGCGGCTACCGGCCGGTGGTGGAGATCCAGTTCGACGGTTTCGTCTACCCCGCGTTCGACCAGATCGTGTCCCAGGTCGCCAAGATCCACTACCGGACGGGTGGAAAGGTGAAGGCGCCGTTGACGATCCGCATTCCGTTCGGCGGCGGTATCGGTGCCGTCGAACACCATTCGGAGTCGCCGGAGGTGTATTTCGCGCACACCGCCGGTCTGCGTGTGGTGTCGCCCAGCACGCCCTTCGACGCGTATCACATGATCCGGCAGGCTATTTCGCTCGACGATCCGGTGGTCTTCTTCGAGCCGAAGCGCCGGTACTGGGACAAGGCGGACGTGGACTTCCACAGCGAACCCGACCTGCCACTGCACAAGGCGCGTGTGCTCACCGAGGGCACCGATGCCACCGTCCTCGCCTACGGCGGCACCGTCGCCACCGCGCTCACAGCCGCGAAAATCGCTGGCGAGGAAGGCAACTCGATCGAGGTGATCGATCTGCGCAGCCTGTCCCCGCTGGATGTCGACACCATCGCCGAATCCGTCGACAAGACCGGACGGCTGGTGATCGTGCACGAGGCGCCGGTGTTCGCCGGGCTCGGTGCCGAGATCGCGGCGCGGATCACCGAGCGCTGCTTCTATCACCTCGAGGCGCCCGTGCTGCGTGTAGGCGGCTACGACATCCCCTATCCCCCGGCTAAGCTCGAAAAGCACCATCTGCCTGATCCCGATCGCATCCTCGCCGCGGTCGACCGTTGCCTAGCCGCATGACGACGAAAGGTGCGCCCGTGCCGCAACCAGCTGGCGACGACGGACACGTGCTCGAATTCCGTCTCCCCGACCTGGGTGAGGGCCTCGCCGACGGCGACCTGGTGTCGTGGGCCGTCGACGTGGGCGACACGGTGGAACTGAACCAGACCATCGCCGAGGTGGAGACCGCCAAGGCGGTGGTCGCGCTGCCGTCGCCGTTCTCCGGGACGGTCGTCGAATTGCTTGCCTCGCCCGGCGATACGGTGCCGGTAGGCGCCCCGCTGATCCGGGTGCGCAACGATCTCGAGGTCACCGACCCGCCCACCGCCGAGGACCGCAGGGACGTGCTGGTCGGGTACGGGCCCGAGGCCGAAGCCACCTCACGACGGCGCAAGCCGACACCGTCGATGGCATCCACCACGCCGAGCACGCACCGGGCAGCTGCCACGCCCGCGGCCCGGAAACTGGCCAAGGAGCTCGGGATAGACCTGTGGTACGTCGCGGGTTCGGGACCCGAGGGGGCGGTCACCGTCGAGGACGTGCGCTCGGCCGTGCCGGTCACCGGGCCGCGCGCCAAGCCCGGGGCCGAGCTCGCCGCTGTCGCCCAGCAGAACGGTCACGACGCGGGTCTCATCGAGTCGAGGGCTCGCGAGGAACGCACGCCCGTCACCGGAATCCGCAAGCGCACCGCCGCCGCGATGCTGGCCAGCGCCCGCACCATTCCGCAGGCGAGCACATTCGTCACCGTCGACTGCACGGCCTCGATGGAACTGCTCGACCACCTGCGCACCACGAAGTCGTTCGAAGGACTCACGCTCACCCCACTCGCCCTGGTCGCGCGTGCCGCCCTGGCCGCCATCGCCGAACACCCCGGCGTCAATGCCGCCTGGGACGAGCAGAATCAGCAGATCGTCACCAAGCACTACGTGAACCTGGGCATCGCGGTCGCCTCCGACCGTGGGCTGCTCGTTCCGAACCTCAAAGACGCGCAAACCCTGAGCCTGCGCGAACTGTGCCGCGAGATCAGCTGGGCCGCCGACACCGCCCGCTCCGGCAACGCCACCCCCGCCGACCTCCTCGGCGGCACCTTCACCATCACCAATGTCGGTGTCTTCGGCGTCGACACCGGCGTCCCCCTGGTCAACCCCGGCGAAGCCGCCATCCTCTGCCTCGGCTCGATCCGCAAGCGCCCCTGGGTATTCCGCGACGAACTGGCCGTCCGCTGGACAACCACCCTCGGCCTCAGCTTCGACCACCGCATGATCGACGGCGAACTGGGCGCCCGCTTCCTCGCCACCACCGCAACCTTCCTCGAGGACCCCCTGACCCTCCTCAGCCGCGTCTGACCTGGCCAGACCGCCCCTCCTGACCGGACCGGGGAATATACGAGTCCCGCAACGCAGGCGAAACACGGTGCGCTCCCGCTGTAAAAATCGGGGGCTACAACCTGTGTATGAGCGAGGCACATCCTGTCGACACCCGGTTGCCGTTGGGTCGGCAACTGGCCTTCGGCCTGCAGCACGTCCTGATCATGTACACCGGATGTATCACCGTGCCCTTGGTGTTCGGGGCGGCGGCGGGGCTGGACAGAGCGACGATCGGGTTGTTGATCAGCGCCGACCTGCTGGTGGCGGGCATCATCACGCTGGTGCAGAGCCTGGGGGTCGGGAAGCTGGCCGGGGCGAGGCTGCCGATCGTGTGTGGGGCCACGTTCGTCGGGCTCAATCCGATGATTCTGATCGCGAAGGAGTACGGGCTCGACGCGGTGTACGGGTCGATGCTGATCGGTGGCGTGGTCGGTGTGGCGCTGGCGTGGCCGTTCGCGCGGGTGGTGCGGTTCTTTCCGCCGCTGGTCACCGGGACCGTGCTGACTGTGGTGGGTGTGTCGCTGATCGGGGTGGCCGGTGGGCTGATCATCGGCAGCGATCCGAAGGCGCCGAGCTTCGCGTCGCCGTCCACTATCGGGTTGGCGGCGGTGGTGGTGCTGATCGCGGTCGGGTTCGTGTGCCTCGGTCGTGGCGTGTGGTCGCAGCTCGGCGTGCTCATCGCGCTGGTCGCCGGCATCGTGATCGCGCTGCCGATGGGGCTGGTCTCGACGGCGGGCGTCGGTGCCACCGACTGGATCGGCATTCCGCAACCGTTCCACTTCGGGTCACCGCAGTTCCCGGTGACCGCCGTGGTGGCGATGAGCATCGTGATGGCGGTGGTGTTCGCCGAGTCGACCGCGAGCATGCTGGCGATCAGCGAGATCACCGGAAAGCCGCTCGGCAGAGGCGATCTCGCGCGTGGCCTGGTCGGTGACGGCCTGTCCGGTGTGCTCGGCGGCATCTTCACCGCGTTCATCGACACCATCTTCAACCAGAACGTCGGTGCGGTCTCGACGACAAGGGTCTACAGCCGGTACGTGACCGCGGTGAGCGGGGCGATCCTGGTGCTGCTCGGGCTCGTCCCCCGCATCGGTGAAGTAGTGGCGGTGATCCCGAAACCGGTGGTCGGCGGCGTGGGGCTGGTCCTGTTCGCGACGGTCGCCGTGGTCGGCGTGCGGACCTTGCTGCAAGCCGACCTCACCGACCGGGTGAACGCAACCATCGCGGCCACCGCCATCGGCATCGGTCTGCTGCCGGTCTTCACCAAGGACATGTTCGACAAGTTCCCCACCTCGGCGCAGATCCTGCTGGACAGCGGCGTCACCCTCGGCGCGGCCACCGCCTTCCTGCTGAACCTGGCCTTCAACCACACCGTCCTCGGCACCCTCGCCCGCAGCGCGAAGGCACCCGTCGAACCGGTCCGCGAGCCGGTGGCCGCCACCTGAACCGTCCGCGATCCGGTGCGGGACCGGCGGCACCGCCGTTAGGGTGCCAGCATGGAGACAGCAGGCAAGGTCGCGATCGTCACCGGCGCGGGTGCGGGCATCGGTGCCGCGCTCGCCGCCCGGCTGGTCGCCGGTGACGCACGGGTCGTCGTCGCCGATCTCGACGGTGACAGCGCGGCGAAGGTGGCCGCCGAACTCGGCGACAAGGCGACAGCAGTCGGTGGCGACGTGGCCGACGAACAGGTGGTCGCGCAGCTCATCGCCACCGCCGAACGTGAATTCGGCCCCGTGGACATGTATTTCGCGAATGCCGGAATCGGCGGTGGGCCCGGCCTCGACAGCACCGAGGACCAGTGGGCCGCCGCGATCGATGTGAATGTGATGGCGCATGTGCGGGCCGCGAAGCTGCTCGTGCCGGGCTGGGTCGAACGGGGGGGAGGGTACTTCGTTTCCACCGCGTCGGCGGCGGGCCTGCTCACCCAGTTGGGTTCGGCACCGTACTCGGTGACCAAGCACGCGGCGGTCGCGTTCGCCGAATGGCTGTCGATCACCTACGGCGACAAGGGTGTTCGCGTGAGTTGCCTGTGCCCGATGGGCGTGGACACGCGGCTGCTCAGTGGCGACCTCATCCCGGAGAACCCCGACGCGGCGGCCTTCGCGATCAAGGCGGTGAAGACTGCGGGCGCGGTGCTGTCGGCCGAGGAGGTCGCCGACACCGTCATCGAGGCGATGGCCGCCGAACACTTCCTGATCCTGCCGCACCCCGAGGTGCTGCAGATGTATCGCAACAAGGGCGCCGACTACGACCGATGGATCGCGGGCATGCGCCGCTTCCAGGAAGCATTGCGCGCGTAGGACTGTTACTCGGTCACGAGTTCCGCGGCGGCCGCCCGCACCACTTCGGGGATCGGCACCGGCTTGCGTGTCTCGGTGTCGACGTAGACGTGCACGAAATCGCCGGTGGCCGCCAGCTCGAGACCACCGTCGGTTTCCCGGAAGATCGCCAGGTCGTAGGTGATGCTCGACTTGCCGAGCCGGGAGATGCGCAGCCCCACCTGGAGCTGGTCGGGGAAGCTGACCGAGCCGTGGAACCGGCACGAGGTCTGGGCGACCACACCGAGCGCGGGCAGCGCCGTGATGTCGGTGCCGGTGGCCCGCATGAGCCAGGCATTGACCGCGGTGTCGAAGTAGGAGTAGTAGGTCACGTTGTTGACGTGACCGTACTGGTCGTTGTCGGCCCAGCGGGTCGGCATCGGCCACAGCACGGGGTAATCCATGCCGTCATGATGCCAGCCCCGTTCAGGCCGACGACGACAAAGCCGCTCCCCCACCCTGCCGGTGGTCACGCGGACTCACCCCGAAGTGCCGTTTGAAGGCGGTACTCAGGGCGAACGCACTGCCGTAGCCGACCTGGCGGGCGATGGATTCCACGGTCGAATCGGTTTCGGCGAGCAGGTCGGCGGCCAGCGACAACCGCCATTCGGTCAGAAAGGTCATGGGCGGTTCGCCGACCAGTTCGGTGAACCGGCGCGCGAGCGCGGCCCGCGACATGCCGACCGCGTCGGCCAGCGCGACCACGGTCCACGGGTGGGCCGGGTTGTGTTGCAGCAGCCGCAGCGCCTTGCCGACCAGCGGGTCGCTGTAGGCGTGGTACCAGGCGGGCGCGTCGTCGCGGGCGAACCAGGCACGCAGGGCGGCGATGAGCAGCAGGTCGAGGAGGCGGTCGAGGACGGCGCCCTGGGCGGGGCGGTCCCTGGTCGCCTCGTCGACGAGCAGGTCGAGCAGCCGGGAATCCAGGTCGCCACGCGGTAGGACCGCCACCTGCGGCAAGGCGCGCAGCAACCGGGTACTCACGGCACCGGCGGACTCGTAGGTCCCGGTGACCATCAGCGTCTCGCCGTCGGGGTCGGTCCCCCACTGCCGGACGCCGAGAGTCAGTGTCTCGCAGAGGATTTCACCGTCGGGTGTAGTCGTCACCTGCCCCGGTTGCACGACGATCTGCGGCTCGGTCGCCGGATCGTCGGACACCGTATACGGTTGCGGCCCACGGAAGATCACCACATCACCGGCGCCGACCTGCTGCGGCGAACCGGATTCGGTACTCACCCAGCCTTTTCCGCGAATCATGGCGAGCACCGTCAACGGCGCCTGATCCTGGACCCGCAGCGACCACGGCGGGTCGAGCAGCGAGCACATCAGAAACGCACCGCGTGCACGTGGGCCCTCGAGCAGACCGGCTAACGCATCCACATCTTTCACAGTAGACGACGGCGCATGTCGGCGAGCGTTCCGACGATGGTGACGCACAGCTGTGGACGGTGTACTTATGTCATGACAAAAACCGCTGCTCACCAGCCTCTTTTCCTCGTCACCGGCGCCAACGGCAAGACCGGCAGCCGCGTCGCCGCCCTCCTGGACGCGGCGGGTCACCCGGTGCGACGCGGTTCGCGCACCGCCGAGATCCCCTTCGACTGGACCGACCGCGACACCTGGGGCCCCGCCCTGGCCGGGGTCACCGCGATCTACCTCGCCTTCCAGCCCGACCTCGCCGTCCCCGGCGCACCGGACACCATTCGCGCGTTCACCGCCGCCGCCCGCGCGGCCGGCGTCGGCTCGGTGGTGTTGCTGTCCGGCCGCGGCGAGCCCGAAGCCCTGGAATGCGAAGCGGCAGTTCGTGAGTCCGGGCTCGCCTGGACCGTGGTGCGCTGCAGTTTCTTCGCCCAGAACTTCAGTGAGAGCGCCTTCGTCGGCGATGTCCTCGCCGGTGTGGTCGCACTGCCCAACGGCGATGTGCCCGAGCCGTTCGTGCACGCCGACGACATCGCCGAGGTGGCCGTCGCCGCCCTCACCGATGCTCGCCACGCGGGCGAGGTCTACGAACTCACCGGGCCCCGGGCGCTCACCTTCGCCGAAGGTGTCGCCGAGGTGGCCGAGGCGACCGGCCGTGAGATCGCCTTCGTCCCGCTCACCCGGCCCGATTTCGTCACCGCCCTCGGTGAACTCGGCCTGCCCGAACCCGAGGTCGCGCTGCTCGACTACCTGTTCGGCACCATCCTCGACGGCCGCAACTCCGCCACAGCCGACGGAGTCCAGCGAGCCCTCGGCCGCGCACCCCGCGACTTCACCGAATACGCCAAGGAGGCCGCCGCCACCGGGGTCTGGACCCCGCGGTAAATCCTGGATTGATCACCACGCTCTGGTGGCGCGACCCTCCCGCGAAACGCCGCAACCAGAGCGTGGTGATCTTGAATTCGGGGAGGGTCCGACGGGTGGCCGGTAGCGTCGATGGGGTGACGCCAGCGATTGATCGTCGGCTGCGGTCGGCCAGGGGGGCGGTGTTCGGCGCTTTCACGCTGAACGGGGTGCTGCTCGCGATGTGGGTGGTGCATATTCCGGCGATCACCGACCGGACCGAGGTGTCGGCCTCGACGCTCGGGATGTTCGTGTTGTTGCTCGCCGGGACGGCGCTGATCGGGATGCGGCTGGCCGGCCCCGCCGCCGACCGGCTCGGCAGCCGGACGCTGGTGGCGCTGGCCGCGTCGGCGATCTCGGTGACGATCGTCGGTCCAGGCCTGGCGACCGGGCCGGTGACCCTGGCGATCGCGTTGGCCTGCTTCGGTTTCGGCAACGGTGCGCTCGATGTGTCGATGAACGCGCAGGCGGTGCTGGTCGAACGTGCGTACGGCCGCCCGATCATGTCGGCCTTCCACGCCATGTTCTCGGCGGGCGGTTTCGTCGGCTCCCTCATCGGCGCCGCCACCCAACGCGCGGGCATCGCCCCCGAGGTAACGCTCACCGCCGCGAGCCTTCTCGGCTTGGTCACCACCGCGGCCCTTGTCCCCCATCTCGTCTCCCACCACCGCGAGCCCGCTTCCCACCCCGAGCACTACGACACACTTCCCGCCGAAGACCTCTCACCGACATCGTCCGAGAATCTCACCGGCGCTCCCGGATCGCGCATCAAGAAAGCCCGGGAGCAGCGGGCCCGAGACGAGGACTCGAGCCTGAACGACGCAGAGCGGCAATCGCACCGGAACCGGAAGGTGCTGTGGCTCGGGCTGATCGCATTCGTGCTGCTGCTGGCCGAAGGTGTGGCCGCCGATTGGAGCGCACTGCAGGTCCGCGAACACCTCGACGTGTCCGAGGGTGACGCGGCACTGGCGTTCGGCGCGTTCTCCGCGACCATGACGATCGGCCGTTTCCTGGCCGACCGGGTGAGCGGGGCGATCGGGCCGGTGGCGCTACTGCGCTACGGAAGCTTGTTGTGCGCTGCCGGTTTCGCGGTCGTGATCGTCTCACCCTGGCTGCCGCTGTCGCTGGTCGGCTGGGCGATGTGCGGTCTCGGACTCGCGGGCGGCGTGCCCCAGATCTTCACGGCGGCAGGCAATCTGGGCGGGCCGAAGGCGGCCACCGAGATGTCGCGGGTCTTCACCATCGGCTATCTCGGCTTGCTCGCGGGCCCGGCGGTGATCGGCTGGTTCACCGCGATCATCCCGCTCACCGCGGCGCTGATCGTCCCCCTCGTCCTCACTCTCGCCTGCGCGGCGGCCGCCTCCGTCGTCCATCGCTGAGGGCGAGCCCTACAGGTACATACCGACTTCGGTCGTTCGCTCGACCGTCGAGCGGATCTGAATTCCACCGTCACGATGGGCCACCAGTTCCGCGAGCGTGGCACCGTCGGGGAAGGCGGCGGCGGCATGGTCCTGGCGAACGAGCCACCGCGTCGCCTCCTCGGGCGAGAGTCTGCCCACCTCGAGCTGCGCGAGACACCGCCCGGGCCGCACGACCGCCGGGTGCAAGCGGGACAGGTCCTCGTTGGTCGTGATCGCGAAGAGCACCTTGCGTCCCGAACCGAGCATGCCGTCGGTGAGGTTCAGCAGCCGCGAAAGCTTTTGTCCCGCCGCTTCTTTGGCTTCGCCGCGAATCAGCTCGTCGCAGTCCTCGAGCACCAGCAAGCGCCAGCGACCGTCCTCGTCGTCACCGTCGGCACCGGCCGCCACCTCCATCAGATAGCCGGGATTGCTGAACAGTTCCTCCGGGTCGACCACGCAGTCGACCTGGCACCACGGCGCCCACGCCCGCGCGAGCGCCCGCAGGGCGGTGGTCTTCCCGGTACCCGGCTCGCCGTGCAGCAGCACGAGCCTGCCGCGGATGGCATCGGTGCCCAGGCTCATCAGCCGGTCGAACGCCGCCGAAACCGGCGCGGTGTAGTTGCCGCGGATCTCCGGCCACGCGGGCGCGACGATCTGCCTGCGCCTGCGCGCGGGCCGCCGCACATCCATGTGCCAGAAGCCCATTTCCACCGTCGAGGAGGTGTCGCGAGCCTGGGCCGCGCCCTCGGTGGCGCGCGCGAGCACCTCGACGGCGAGCTCATCGCTGGCGGCGGTCACCTCGACCGTCGCCGAGCCACCCGCCCAGCGCACCGCCCGCAGCGACCAGCCGGCCCCGGCGGCCAGCATCGCACTGCTGTCGTCGTCGAAGACCGAGCGCAGGATCGTCGACCCCTCGGGCCGCAACGGCGCGTCGGGATGGACCCGGTCGAGGTGGGCCTGCCGCGCGAAGGGCTGCTCGCCGCGCAGGAACGGGGCGAGCGCGAGCGCGTCGATGGCGTCGCGGGTGGAATAGGTCGAATCGATGGCCGCCGACCACGGAAACGGCTCGCCCGTCTCCCGCGACGGTTCCCGGAGCTGGTCGATAGGTGTGGACACCGCGCCAATGATCGTGGTCGCGGGCCCGGAATGTCCAACGACTTCCCGGCTGTGCACTGCGTCACCGGGCCCGGCCGAGCAGTTCACAGCTGTTGTGGATCCTGGACATCTACGGGTTCCTCGTCGCGGGCTTCCTCATCACGATGGGCACCCTCGGCGACCGGATCGGCAGGCGCAGACTGTTGATGATCGGCGCGCCGGCCTGGTCGTCGTCCTGCTTCGCCACGTTCCGGCACCGAACGAGCGTGCCGACGAGCAGAAATCAGCCGGGGCCCCGCCGGGAGCGTGCAGCTCCCCGCGGGGCCCGGAAAATCAGCCGAGGCTGAACGGCTGGCCCCACAGGCGCAGCTCCGAGCGACCGAACTGGGTGGTCACCTCGACGGAAACGAAGGCACGCGCCTGGGCGTAACCAGCGCAGCCCGACAGACCCAGGGTCGAATCGGCCCAGGTGACCGAGCCCTCCGGACCGAAGAACTTGATCGCGGGGACGTAGCTCTCCTCGCCGTAGGCATCCGGGCCCTCGACCTGGAGCAGCCAGAAGGTGGTCGCCTGGCCGGGGCCGAGGGTCAGGTTGCCGCCGGAGGTCACGCCGCCGCTGCCCTTGCCCTCGTGGGTCACCGCGCCGTTGGCACCGGCATTGGCGTTGCCGCCGGAGATGTCGACCTGGCAACCGACGACGTATCCGGGCGAGATCTTGACGCCCTTGTGCTCGCCGTGCACCTGCACCTCGGCCCGGCCGGACGCCCACACGTTGCGATGCAAGGGAGTCGCGCCCATGGAGGGGCTGATGTTCACCGACTCGCCGACCAGGCGGATGGTCACCGGGGTGCCGTCGGGGAGGGTCTGGGTGATCTCGCCGCCGGGCAGCGGGATGAAGGTGTCGGCATGGGCGGCACCGGTGGAGAACAGGCCGAGCGCGACGGTCGCCGCCGCTGCGGCACCGGCGAGCCGGGTGGTCGCCTTCGTGAAGATGCTCATGGAGTTGTTCCTATCCGTCGAGAAGTCAGCCGATGCTGAACGGGGCACCGTAGAGGGAGGTCTTGGAGTAGTTGTCGCCGATGATCTCCACGACGGTGTAGGCGCGTGCCTGGGCGTACCCGGCGCAGCCCTGGATCTGCAGCTCCACGTCCTTGTAGCTGACGTGGTAGTTGCCCTTCTCGACGATGTCGAAGCCCTCGATGCCGACCCACTTCACCTCGCCCGGACCGAGTTTCACGCCGATCGAGCCACCGGCGTTGAAGCCGCTGGTGTTGATGCCGCCCGAGACACCCGCCGAGATCGCGTCGTCGGCGATGCTCACCTGGCAGCCGACGATGTAGCCGGTGCTCACGCGCGAAGAACCGTGCGTGGAGGAGTTGTTGGTGCCGGGCGCGCCGTTACCGCCGACGAACGGGCGGGGCTCACCCTTCGGGGTCTCGGCCACCTCGGCCAGCACGGTTCCGCTCACCCACGCCACGCGGCCTGCGCCGTTGGCCGCCATGGACGGCGAGATCAGGGCGCTTTCCGCCACCCGCTTGATCAACACACCGGGGCCGGCCTTCTCGCCGTCGGGCAGCGGAACGAAGGTGTCCGCACTCGCCGTTCCGCCGACAACGGCCAGCGCGGCCGTGGCCAGCGCAGTGGCCGCAAGCATTTTTCGCATCGTGGATGTCCTCATCAACTGTTGTGACCGATTCGCACCGATCTTGAACAGCTCGGACTGTAGACAGGTTAGGCTCACCTATCAAGACCTTGCCCTAGCTAACTTTGAATAAGCCTAGGCTCACCTAAACATGAGCTACCCTCCTCGTGACACGGTTCCATATGAGAGAGATCCCTGATGAGAAGTCTGCGCTGGTTCGGCTGGTTGCTGACGGTGGCGCTGCTGACCGCGGCCTGTCTGCTGAGCCTGCTGGTCGGCACGAAATCGATTCCGGTCGGCGAGGTCTGGCAGGCGCTGACCAGCGCCGCGACCACTCCCGACCACGTCACCGTCACCGAATACCGGCTGCCGCGAACGGTTCTCGGGCTGCTCGCCGGGCTGGCGCTCGGCGTCGCGGGCTGCCTGATGCAGGGACTCACCCGTAACCCGCTCGCCGACCCGGGACTGCTCGGCGTGAATGCCGGTGCCGCGTTCGCGATCACGGTCGCGGTCGGTTTGCTCGGTGTGGAGGAGATCACGTCCTACGTCTGGTTCGGCTTCGCCGGCGCCGCGCTGGTGTCGGTGGTCGTGTACCGGCTCGGCACCGCGGGGCACACCGGTACCGATCCGATCCGGCTCACCCTGGCCGGAGTTGCCGCCACCGCCGTCCTCGGCGGTCTCACGCGCGGCCTCATCCTGCTCGATCCCAAGGCTTTCGACGAGATGCGGCGCTGGGACGCCGGTTCCCTCACGGGGCGTGGCTTCGACATCATCGCCGGTGCCGCGCCGTTCATCGTGGTCGGGCTGCTGATCGCCGCCGTCTGCGCGCGGTCGCTCAATGCCGTTGCGCTCGGTGATGATCTGGCCCGGTCGCTCGGCGTGCACGTCAACCGCACACGGCTGCTCACCGCGCTGGCTTTGGTGCTGTTGTGCGGTACCGCGACGGCCGCGGTGGGCCCGATCGCCTTCGTCGGTCTCGCGGTTCCGCACATCGCCCGCTGGCTGGTCGGTCCCGATCAGCGCTGGATCTTCGCGTACTCGCTGGTGTTGGCACCGCTGCTCGTTCTCACCGCGGATGTGCTGGGCCGCATCATCATTCGCCCCGACGAAGTCCCTGCCGGGCTGGTCACGGCATTCCTCGGCGCACCTATGCTGATCTGGCTGGCACGCCGTTCACGAGTGGGAGCTGCGGCATGAGCACGAGGATCGACTTCGGACGAGCAATGCTCGTGGTGCGTCCCGAGCGCACGGGTATCACGGCGCGGATCGGGGTGCGCACGGTTGCGGTGTGCGCGGTCCTCCTGGTGATCGCCATCGCGACCGCTGTATTCGCTTTGGGTAGCGGCGATTTCGAGATCCCCGCACCGCGTGTGCTGCGCGCCCTGTTCATCGGTGACGAACCCTTCGATCGGCTGGTGGTTTTCGACTGGCGGCTGCCGCGCATCCTGCTGGCGCTCGCCCTCGGTGCGGCGCTCGGTGTGAGTGGCGCGATCCTGCAGTCGGTCACCCGCAATCCCCTTGGCAGCCCCGACATCATCGGGTTCAGCACCGGCGCCTACACCGGCGCGCTCCTGGTGATCCTGACCCTCGGCGGCGGGAGTTTCCAGACGGCGGCGGGCGCGATGGTCGGTGGCCTCGGTGCGGCGCTGGTCATCCACCTGCTCGCCTTCCGGCACAACGTGACCGGGTTCCGCCTGATCATCGTCGGTATCGGTGTGAGTGCGATGCTCGCCTCGGTCAACACCTGGTTGATCATGCGGGCGGATCTCGACGCGGCGATGTCGGCGGCGGCCTGGGGTGCGGGTTCGCTCAACGGGTTGTCGTGGCCGCAGATCGCGCCGACCATGATCGTGCTCGCCGTGCTGGCGGTGGCCCTGATCCCGGCCGCGCCGCGTCTGCAGATCCTCGAACTCGGCGACGACACCGCCCGCGCCCTCGGACTCGACGCGGGCAAGGCCACCGGCTGGCTGATCGCGCTCAGTGTCGGATTCACCTCCCTGGCAACAGCTGTGGCCGGGCCGATCGCCTTCGTCGCCTTGGCGGCGCCGCATCTGGCGCGCAAACTCACCCGCACCCCGTCGATCGCGCTGGTCCCGGCGGCGGTGATGGGCGCGACGCTGCTGGTCACCTGCGACTGGATCGCCCAGCACGCCTTCGCCCCGACCACCATTCCGGTCGGCATCGTCACCGGTTCGATCGGCGGCCTGTACCTGGCGTATCTGCTCGTCGCCGAAGCGCGACGGAAATAGGAAGCGACATGAACGACATTCACGCCGCGCGGTTGCGCGCCGACCAGGTCCGCCTCGGGTACAAGGGCCGAACGATCAGCGACCAACTGTCCGTGGACATCCCGGACGGCAAGTTCACCGTGATCATCGGCCCGAACGCCTGCGGCAAGTCCACGCTGCTGCGCGCACTGGCCCGACTGCTCGCCCCGGAATCCGGCAAGGTGCTGCTCGACGGCAAGCCGGTGACCGACTATCCGGCCAAGGAACTGGCTCGCCAGATCGGCCTGCTCCCCCAGACCTCCACCGCACCCGACGGCATCCGGGTGGCCGACCTCGTCGCACGCGGCCGCTACCCGCACCAGACGCTGCTGCGGCAATGGTCCAAGGCCGACGAGGAGGCGGTGGCGGCGGCGATGGCGGCCACCGGTGTCACCGAGCTGTCGGCCCGCCCGGTCGACGAACTGTCCGGCGGTCAACGGCAGCGGGTCTGGATCTCGATGGTGCTCGCCCAGCAGACACCCATCATCCTGCTCGACGAGCCGACCACCTTTCTCGACATCGCCTACCAGATCCAGCTGCTCGACCTGTGCCGCGCGCTCAACCGCGAATCGGAACGCACGGTCGTCGCCGTACTGCACGACCTCAATCACGCCTTCCGCTACGCCGACCACCTGATCGCCATGCGCGACGGGCGGATCGTCGCCACCGGCACCCCCGCCGACATCGTCACCGCGGACCTGGTCCACGAGGTGTTCTCGCTGCGCTGCCGCATCGTCGACGACCCGGAAACCGGGACGCCGCTGGTGATTCCGCTGGCCGAGAACGCCGCACCGGTGCACTGAAGAAATGAGGAAAACCCCGTCCATGTTCACCAACCGTTCCTCGGGCCGGCTTCGCGCCGCCCTCGTCGTCCCGGTTCTCGCGCTGGTCGCGGTGCTCGCCGGGTGCGGTGACTCGTCGTCGAACTCCGCCGATTCCGGCCCACGCGAGGTGCCGTCCGCGAAGGGCCCTGTCAAGGTGCCCGCCGATCCGCAGCGCATCGTCGTGCTCAACGGCAACCTGGCGGGTTACCTCTACGACCTCGAGGCGCCCGTCGTCGCGGCCGACCCGCGTCTGCTCGGGGTACCGACCAAGCCGGGCGAGTTCCCGACCGGCTGGGCCGAGGATGCCGAAGCCCAGGGAACACAGGCTGTTCCGTCCGGTGACAACATCAACCTCGAGTTCATCGCCGCCCAGCGTCCCGATCTGATCATCGGCGGTGGCCAGGGCTACCCCGGCCAGCAGTCGGTGAACGCCTACGACCAGCTCAGCGCCATCGCCCCGACCGTGCTGATGCCGACCGAGACGACCAACTGGCAGGACCAGCTGCGGTTCATCGCCGAGACCGTGGACAAGCCGGCCAATGTCGACACCTTGATCGCGAACTACCAGGCCAAGCTGTCCGAGGCCAAGAGCAAGATCAAGCCGCCCGTCGGCGCGACGACGGTGTTCCAGTCGATCAAGAGCCAGAAGCCGACCGTCTTCGTGCCGACCGCCGCGCTGCCCGCGCTGCTCGCCGAGGTCGGTTTCACGCTGGACACGCAGGTGGAGGCCAAGGCCGGTAACCCCGCCAAGGAGCAGAGCGCCGACTTCATCAGCTTCAGCCCGGAGCTGCTCAACACCGTGATCGATGCGCCGGTGCTGTTCACCATCCCGCTCAGCGGTGGCCGTTCGCTCGAGGAGCTGCGCGCCGATCCGCTCTACGCGTCGCTGCCGTCGTTCCAGGCGGGCAAGGTCTTCGAACTGCCCGCGACCAGCTCGCGTCCGGACTACCGCACCGTCATGGCGACACTCGATCTGCTCGTGGAACGTTTCCGGTGACGTCGGGACTGCTCATCGACCTCAGCCCGCTGCGGGCGTCGCGCCCCTTCCGGTGCGCGTTCGCGGCGCGGCTGGTGTCGGTGCTCGGCATCGGGTTGCTCATGGTCGCCCTGCCGCTGCAGATCTATCAGCTGACCGGCTCGAGCGTGCAGGTGGCCGGTGTCGCCACCACCACCGCGGTCGCGCTGTTCGCGGGCAGTCTCGCGGGCGGTGTGGTGGCCGACCGGTACGACCGGCGGACGGTGATCCAGTGGTCGCGCAGCGCGGCCGGTATCGGCTTCCTGATCCTCGGCGTGAATGCCGTTCTGCCCGAGCCGTTCCTGTCCGCCATCTATCTCGCGGCCGTCGTCGACGGTCTCGCGGGCGGGGTGAGCGGTTCGGCGCTGATGGCCATGGTCCCGGTGCTGGTCGGACGTGAAAAGGTCGCGGCCGCAGGCGCTCTCGTCTCGCTCACCACCGACCTCGGCACCATGATCACCCCCGCGTTCGCCGGTCTGCTCGTCGCGAAAACCGGTGTGGCCACGGCCTATTTCCTCTGTGCTCTGGCGACCACCGCCACCGTCGGGCTGATCACCGCGATCGGCCCGTCGCCACCACCGCAACGCGACCTGGAGAACCCGGTGCGTGAGCTGGTGGCCGGTATCGCGTTCGCGGTGCGGCACGAGTCCATCCGGCTCATTCTGCTCACCGGGCTGATCGGGATGCTCGTCAGCGGCCCGCTGGTGCTGCTGCCCGCCTTTGCCGATGTGGAACTCGACGCGGGACCGGGCACGCTCGGCCTGCTCTACGCGGCACCCGGCGCGGGTGCGGTGCTCGGCACGTTGACCAGCGGCTGGATGGGGCGCGCGCACACCGGTCGGGCGTTGCTGATCTCGCTCGGGCTGATGCCGATCGGCGTGATCGCGGCCGGACTGTGGTCGCACGCCGCGCTGGTATTCCTCGGCCTTGCCGGGTTCGGCCTGGCCAGAGCCGTGAACATGGTGCTGCGCTACACGATGCTGCAGCAAGCCGCACCCGACCACATGCGCGGACGGATGTCGGGCCTGCTGATGGTGCAGTCCGTCGCAGGCACCGCCGTCGGCTCCATGGTGGCCGGTTTCGTCGGCCAGACCTTCGAACCCGGACGCGCGCTCGTGCTCTACGGCGTCGCCGTCCTGGTACTCACCGGCCTGATGGCGCTCGTCGCCGGGCCACTGCACAGAAAGGAAAACGGTGAAGGATCGCAGTGACTACGCGGCGAACATCGCCGAGGTGCTCGCCGGGAACCATTACGCCAAGGTGCCGTACCCGATCGGCCTGCGGGAAGTGGAGGTGGTGCGGGTCGTGCCCGTCGGCGCGGCGCTGCTGCGGATCACCTTCGGCGGTCCGGACATCGCGAAGTTCCACAGCTATGTGCCGGACGAGCATGTGCGCCTGATCTTCCCGGGCGAGGACGGTGTGCTCCGGTTGCCGAAACTCGACGGCACGATGCTCGAGTGGGGCAATCCGCGGCCGATCTCGCGGGAGTACACGGTGCGCCGCCACAGCGTCGAGGACGGCGAACTCGACATCGATTTCGTCATCCACCCCGGCGGACTCGCCTCGGACTGGGCCGCCTCGGTGAGCCCGGGCACCAAGGTCCACATCGCCGGTCCGCCCGGTGGCGTCGTCATCCCGGAAACCTACGACGACTACCTGCTCGCCGGTGACATCACCGCGCTGCCCGCCATCGCCCGCTGGCTCGAGCGCATGCCGCGCGACACCACCGGCTGGGCCTTCATCGAGGTCGCCGGACCCGCCGAGGAGATCCCCCTCGATCCGCCCGCGGGCGTGACCGTGCGCTGGCTGCACCGGGGTGACGCGGCACCCGGCACGAGCGACATCCTCGAGCAGGCTGTCCGCGAGGTGAAAGTCGCTGCCGGACACCGGGTTTTCGCGTGGGTGGCCGGCGAGGCCGGGTGCCTGCGTGGTGTCCGCAAGATCATCCGCGACGACCTGGGCATCGGCCCCAAGGACTCGCTCATCGCCGGCTACTGGAAGCGCGGCGTCGCCGACTTCGATCGAGAGGAATGACCATGACCGACGAACAGGTGATCGCCGATGTGGCCACCGTACTGGGAGTCGAGGCGACCGAACTGAGCGCCGAGACCGATCTGCTCGACGCCGGACTCGATTCGGTGCGCATCATGTCGCTGGTGGAGAAATGGCGGTCGGCTGGTCATGCGGATATCGACTTTCCCACGCTCGCGGGCGAACCCGTGCTCGGGTCGTGGATCGAACTGCTGGCGTGAGCACCGGGGCGGCGCAACCCTTGCGCCGCCCCGGCTCCCCTGGCGCCGCCACCTCTGGCTGCCCTGCGCCGCCTCCGGGGGATCAACTCCCGCGCGACATTCTCGGCGCGCATGGTCGGCGTCCGAGGTGGTTCAGCTGCCGCGCGTCACGCCCGGCGGGAGTTTGCGCGCGCTCCACTCGTCGGCGGCGGCCGTTCTGCACCGGGCGAGATCAGTTCCCGTACGCACCCTCGGTGAGCAGTTGCCGCAGCTCCTTGCGGCTGGTCTTGCCGACGCCGGTCTCGGGGAACTCTTCGATCACGACCACCGCGTCGGGCATCTTCCATGCCGCGACGCCGCGCTCCCGCACGAACTTGCGCACGGCGGTCAGCGTCGGCCGCTGCTCCGGATCGGCGGGCTGCACGAAGGCGCAGATACGTTGTCCCAGCACCGGATCGGGCGTGCCGACGATCACGGCGTCGCGGATGCCGGGGTGCTCGAGCAGATGCGCTTCGAGCTCCTCGGCGGAAACCTTCTCGCCGCCGCGGTTCACCCAGTCGCCCGCGCGACCGGCGACCACGAGGTTGCCGTCGGGGCGGATCGACACGATGTCGCCCGTGCGGTACCAGCCGTCGGAGGTGAAGCTGCGGGCGTCGGCGTCGGGATTGTCGTAGTAGCCGCGAATCGTGTACGGGCCCTGCGTGATCAGGTTGCCCTGCTCGCCCGGGGCCACCTCGACGCCGTTGTCGTCGACGACCGCGATCTGGTCGAACTCCGACATCGGCCTGCCCTGGGTGCTCACCACCACGTCGATCGGGTCGTCGAGCCGGGTGTAGCAGACCAGGCCCTCGGCCATCCCGAACACCTGCTGCAGAGTGACGCCGAGTGCGGGACCGATCCGGCGCGCCAGCTCGTCCTGGCACCGAGCGCCACCCACCTGAAGTACCCGGAGGCTCGAAAGATCCGGCGTGTCACCGGCTTCGGCGCGCTCGGTCCACAGTCGCGCCAGGGGCGGGACCAGACCGGTGATGGTGACGCCGAACCGCTCGATCAGCGGGAAGGCCGTCGCCGGTGTGGGATCGGGGGTCATGGCCACCGCGCCGCCCGCCCACAACGCGCCGAGAATGCCCGGCGAGCTCATCGGGAAGTTGTGGGCCACGGGCAGCGTCGCGAGATACACAGCGTCGCTGTCGAGTTCGCAGATCTCGGCGCTACGGCGCACGCTGTAGAGGTAGTCGTCGTGGGTGCGGGCGATGAGCTTGGGGATACCGGTGCTGCCACCCGAGAGCTGCAGAAACGCCACGTCACCGGCCGAAGGACCCGGCAGTTCCACCGGCTCGTCCCGGAATTCGGCGATATCACGCGCACCCTCGGGCAGTTGCTGCCCCTCGTCGAGGACGAGCAGCACGTGCCGCAGGCTCGGCACGTTCTCCCGCACCGTCGCCGCGAGCGCCGCGTAGTCGAAGCGTTGATGGGTTCCGCAGGTGATGACGGCTGTCGCGGCGGCGGCCTCGGCGATCGGCACCAGCTCGGCGGCACGGTGCGCGGGCAGGCAGAACACCGGCAGGGCGCCCAGCTCGAAGAGCGCGAAGATCACCTCGACGAATTCGGCCCGGTTGGGCAGTTGCACCAGCACGCGATCGCCCGGCGTGATGCCGAGGCGGGCCAGGCCGGCGGCGAGCGAACGCGCGCGGTGACGGAGTTCGGCATAGGACCAGCTGTTGGCAGTGTCGAGGACCGCGAGCCGGTCCGGTGCGGCGGTGGCCCGTGCGGCGAGGACTTCGCCGAAAGTCTCTCCGGTCCAGAGGTTCTGGGCGCGATAGCGGTCGGCCAGGTCGGCGGGCCAGGGGGTGAAGCCGGCGAGGGCGGGTTCGGTCAAGTCGAGCACCTCTTTCGAGCAGGCGGTTCGGTGTTTCGGCCAAAAGTTATGAGGGAAGCTAACCAAATAATCGACAGTCAGGTTAGGCTAACCTCATGTTTAATGGTGATTCTCGCGGTCGGGTCGTCGTCGTGACCGGCGCGGCCGGGGGCATCGGCGCCGCGATCGCCGCGCGGTTCGCGGCCGAGGATCGGGTTGTCTCGTTGTGGGACCGCGATCCCGCGGTGCACGACACTGCCGCAGCCCTCGCTACCGCCGGCAACCGGGCTTCTCGTCCGAACACGCAGAGTTACAGCGCCACAGCAACTTCCGTTGCCTGCACGAGAGTGGGCACCGCGTCCGTGCACGGCGTCACCATCGACATCACCGATGCCGATGCGGTGCGCGCGGCGTTCGATCGCCTGACTTCCGAACACGGCCGCGTCGAGGTGCTGGCGCACGCCGCCGGGCTGATGGTAGGCGGGACAGCCCTCGAACTGGATGCGGACGACTGGGCACGATGCCTGACCGTCAACGCCACCGGAACCATGCTGGTCACCCAGCGCGCGGCCGCCGACATGGCCGCCGTCGGACGCGGATCCATCGTCGTGGTCACCTCCAACGCGGCGGCCACACCGAGAGTCGGTATGGCCGCGTACGGCGCCGCCAAGGCCGCCGCGACCGCGTTCACCAGGTCGCTTGCCCTACAGGTGGCGCCGCTGGGCGTGCGGGTCAACCTGGTCTCCCCTGGCTCCACCGACACAGCCATGCTGCGCGACATGTTCGGCGGCACACCGCTGGACGACGACGCCGAGACCGCGCTACTCGACGGTGATCCCGCCGCCTACCGGCTGGGGATCCCGTTGCGGCGCATCGCCACTCCCGCCGACATCGCGGGCGCAGTCCACTTTCTGGCGTCCGAAGACGCCCGCCACATCACCATGCACGACCTGCGGGTCGACGGTGGCGCGACGCTCGACATGTGACCGAGAGGATGATCCCCATCAGTACCGCCAGTTCAGACCCCGCTTTTGTGCTGTCCCGTCCGCAGCGGACCGTGTCCGCGAGCGCGGGCGGGACGGTTTTCCGCTCGGCACACGACGCGATCACCGCGCTGCGCAGTGGCCGGATCAGCCACATCGTCGGCGCACTCCCCTTCCGGCCCGGCGCACCGACAGCGTTGTGGGCACCGGAGTCGGTGACGATCACCGACGCGCCCTACGAACCCCGGATGCTCGAGCGCGAGTCGATGACCGATTCGCGGTCACTGCCGCAGTTCGCCTTCGACGCGGCGCTGCCCGCGCCGGACGAGCACCGCAGGCGCGTCGCCACCGCTGTCGAGCTGCTGGCCGACCCCGCCCATCCCCTGCGAAAGGTCGTGCTGGCACGGGCGATTCGGGCTCGCTCGGCGACTCCCGTTCGCGCGCTGGACATCCTCGACCTGATGGTCGCCTCGGACCCGATGTCGAACGGTTTCCTGGTCGACCTGTCGGCGGCGGGTGGCCGATATCCCGGCCGCCATCTCATCGGCTCCAGCCCCGAGATCCTGGTGCGCCGCGACGGGAACCGCGTCGTGAGCTATCCGCTGGCCGGCTCGGCCCGCCGGGTACTCGACGACGGCGATGCCGACCGGGTGGCCGCCGAGACGCTGCTCGCCTCGACCAAGGACCTGGCCGAACACCGCTTCGTCACCGATCAGGTGTCGGCCGTGCTGCGTGATCGCTGCGCCGAAGTGCACACTCCCGCACCGGAACTCATGTCCACCCCGGCGATGTGGCACATCGGTACGCCGATCACCGCCGCCGTCCCGCTGGCCGGCCCGTCGGCACTCGAGCTCGCCGTAGCGCTGCACCCCACTCCGGCGATCTGCGGCACACCCACCGCCGCGGCGGCCCGTCTCATCGCCGAACTCGAGGGCGAACGCGGTTTCTACGCGGGCGCTGTCGGCTGGTGCGATGCCGACGGCAACGGCGAATGGATGGTGAGCATCCGCTGCGCCGAGCTGTCCGAGCACGGCACCACGCTGCTCGCGCACGCGGGCGGCGGGATCGTCGCCGCCTCCGATCCGGCCGCCGAATTGGCCGAGACCACCGGCAAATTCCAGCGCATCCTCGCACCGCTCGGTATCGCGGATCTGCCCGTCACCGTTTGCTGAGCCGACTTCCGTTCGAACGAAAGACCGTCATGCCTATCCCCCCGATCGCGCCCTATCCGATGCCGGGCGTCGACGAGTTCACCGCCGACCAGGTCGACTGGACTGCCGAACCAGGGCGTTGCGCCCTGCTGATCCACGATATGCAGCAGTACTTCCTCGACGCCTACGACCTGCACCGCGATCCCGCCCGCACCCTGATCGCCAATATCGCCCTGTTGCGCGACCGCTGCCACGAGCTCGACATCCCGGTGATCTACACGATGCAACCCGGTAATCAGCACCCGTCGCGACGCGGCATTCTGGCCGACTTCTGGGGCAGCGGGATGGCCGAAGGCGCCGACACGCAGGTAATCAATGCCCTCGCGCCCGAACCACAGGACATCCAGGTGACCAAGTGGCGCTATTCGGCGTTCCAGCGCACCGACCTGCGTGAACTGCTCGGTTACTACCGGCGCGATCAGCTCCTGGTGACCGGCGTCTACACACACATGGGTTGCATGCTCAGCGCCGCCGAGGCATTCATGGGTGATGTGCGGCCCTTCCTCGTCCACGATGCGACGGCGGATTTCAGCCGCGACGAGCATGTGATGGCACTGAACTACGTCGCCCGGCGTTGCGGGGCGGTGGTCGGGACCTCGGAGCTGCTGCGTCAGCTGGATCCCGCACAGGTCGAAGCAGACGCCTGACCCGTCGGCGGACGCTCCGCCATTCGAACCAAGACAAACCTGACTCGCCTCGCGCGGCTGCCGGACTCTTCCCGAGTCCGGCAGCCGCGTGGGTGGGTGGAGAACTTTGACGAAGGAGTTGCTGTGGGCTCGGTGGAACGGGACGACGTGAGCGCCGAACATCCCGGATTACCGCTCACCGGAGCGCAATTGGGCATCTGGAACGCGCAGCGGCTCGACCCCGAGTCACTCAGTTACCTGGTCGGCGAGGTCCTCGAGATCTCGGGTAGCGAGCCGGTTGACGTGCCGTTGCTGGACAATGCGATTCGCCGGACCATCGCCGAAACCGACACGATGCGGCTGCGTTTCAGCGAGACGCCCGATGGCCCGCGCCAGCGGATCACCGACCTGGAACCGGAGCTGCGCCCACTCATCGATCTGCGCGCCGAAGCCGACCCGGTCGCCGCGGCGCACCGGCTCGTCGCCGCCGAACGCGAACGCGCCGCCGCCTATTGCCGCGACATGGTCGACCGGCAGCTCTACACCTACACACTGCTGCGCCTCACCGACAACGACGTGTGGTGCATCCAGCTCTATCACCACCTGATCATCGACGGCTACAGCGCGGCCATGGTGTCGCGCCGGGTCGCGGCCCACTACACCGCGCTGCGTCGCGGTACCGAGGCGCCGCGCCTGCGCTGGGGGTCGGTCGAGACGCTCGTGGCCGAGGACCTGGAATACCGGGCGAGCCAAGCACATCGGCAAGACCGCGAGTACTGGCGCGACCGGCTCACGCCACTGCCACCGCTGGACGGGCGCGGGCGGGCACCCGAGGGCGTGGTCGAGCAGACCCACGAGGTGCGCGCGGTCCTCGACGCCGACCTGATGGCTCGCGTCAAGACAGCGGCCACCGAAGCCGGTATCACGTGGGCCGACGTGCTCGTCGCCGGTTACGCGGGGTTCGTGCACCGGTTGCTCGGTGAGACCGATGTGGTCATCGCGCTGCCGGTGATGGCGCGCGTCGGCAAGACCGCCCTCACCACCCCATCGATGGCGGTCAACGTCCTGCCACTGCGAGTTTCGGTGTCCGGCCAGGACCGCCTGGGTGAACTGGGCAAGCGGGTGGCCGACGCACTGCGAGAGATGCGCGCCCACCAGCGTTTTCGCGGTGAGGACCTGGCCCGCGAATTCGGTGGGGCACAGACCGGTGCCCTGCTGCACGGCATCGGCGTCAACCTCAAGGCCTTCGACTTCGCCCTCGATTTCGACGGTGCCACCGGCACCCTGCGCAATGTGGCCGGTGGGCCGCCCGAAGACCTCGGCCTGACCGTCACCCCGCTGTCGGAGGACCGCGTGCAGCTCGGCTTCGAGGTCGACGCGCGGTCACTGGACGCGGCCACTGTGCGGCGGCGGATGGACGCGCTGGTCACACTGATCACTCAGCTGGTCGATGCCGACGAGCCGATCGGCACGATCACCCTGTACCCGGCTTCGCTCACGGCGCACATCGCCGTCGACCGCGCCGGTGCGGCCCTGCCCGTTCGTCCCGACGACGTCGTCGAGGTCTTCGACCGCATGGTCGCGGCCCAGCCCGACGACATCGTCCTCGTCGACGGCACCCACCGGCTCACCGCGGCGGAACTCGGCGCCCGCGTGCACCAGCTCGCGCGCTACCTGCGTGGCCGAGGCGTCGGCCCCGAGGACATAGTCGGCATCGCCCTCCCCCGCTCGGTCGACCTGGTGATCGCCCTCCTGGCGGTCCAACACGCAGGCGCGGCCTTCCTGATGCTCGACATCAACCACCCCGCCCAGCGCCTGGCAGACATCATCGACGACGCCGATCCTGTCCTGATCCTGACGGATGACATCGTCGCGCAAGCGGTCTTCACGGATCGGCGCACGACTGCCGGGGCCACGGACCTGACCTCCGACGTCGAAGCGACATCGGCCTCGCTGCGTACCACCGACGAGCAGGCGACCGACTCGCCTGCTGCGCCCCTCCCAGACGACGGCGAAGCTGACGCGGTGTTTGCAGCGCAGGGGCAAGCACCGTCCTCCTCTCCCGCCGTGACTGCCGCAGCGCAGCAGCCAGGCGTACCGCCTTCGACTCCCACCAGGACTAGGGCCGCAGCGCAAGCGGACGCCCTGTCCATGACTGGCGACGTGGTGAACCGCCATGTGGCAACGGGAATACTCCTGTTGTCGGACAACGGGGTTCGAGCAGCCATCACCAGCCTGCCGAGCGGGCCGCTGTCGACGGCTGAACTCGCCGCGCCTCGTTCGGCCGGACATCTCGCGTATGTCGTGTACACCTCGGGCTCCACTGGCAGGCCGAAGGGTGTGCAGATTTCGTGCGGCGCGATGGCTCAGCTGTTGCACCACCACCGGCGAACCGTCTACGCCGATACCGCCGGGCGAGTGGGCGGGCGGCAGCTGCATGTGGCGCACACCTATTCCTTCGCTTTCGATGCGGCCCTGGATCAGCTCTTGTGGCTGTGGTGCGGACACCGGGTCCATCTGTACGACACCGATATTCAGAAGGATGCGTCCGCGCAGGTAGCGGCGTTGCGGGCCGACCGCATCGATGTCGTCGACACCACTCCCTCGATGGCGACCGCGCTGATCGACAACGGGTTGCTCGGCAACGCGCATCGTCCGGAGCTGCTGCTGCTCGGTGGTGAGGCGACGCCACCTGCGTTGTGGTCGGCCATTGTTGCGTCGAAGGTGTTCGCCCGCAACATGTACGGGCCGACAGAGGCCACCGTCGACGCACTGAGTGCGCCGGTGACCGGTGCTGTGCCGAACGTCGGCGGACCGCTGGCAGGTACCCGTGCCTACCTGCTCGACGGCGCGTTGCAGCCGGTGCCCGACGGCGAGATCGGCGAGTTGTATTTAGCGGGGCCACAATTGGCTCGCGGTTACCTAGGGCGCATGGTGGTGACGGCGGAGCGGTTCGTCGCCGATCCGTTCGCCTCCGGGGAACGCATGTACCGCACCGGTGACCGGGCGCGCTGGCTCCCCGGCCACGGCTACGACTATCTCGGGCGCGCCGATTCTCAGATCAAGGTGCGCGGGTATCGCGTGGAACTGGGCGAGGTCGAAGCCTCGCTCGGCGCGCTGCCCGGCGTAGCCGCAGCGGCCGCCACCATCCGCAAGTCCGGCGACAGCACCCGACTGGTCGGCTACCTGGTCCCCGAGACCGGTCACACCCTCGACGCCGACCAGCTCCGACAGCTGCTGACCACCCTGGTCCCCGACCACCTCGTCCCCTCGGCCCTGGTGATCCTCGATGCCCTACCGACCACCGTCAACGGAAAACTCGACCGCGCCGCCCTCCCCGCACCCCAGCTGACCTCGACCGGCCGACCGCCCCGCACCGAACAGGAGCGGGCACTGTGCGGAATCGTCGCCGAGGTCCTGGGCGTGGCGCGGGTCAACGCGACCGACGACTTCTTCGGTCTCGGCGGCGACAGCATCACCGCGATCGGTGTGAGCAGCCGCCTCCGCGCCCTCGGCTGGGAAGTCCAACCGAAGAACCTCCTTGCCCAACGCGACCTGGCCACCATCGCCGCCACCGCCCAGATGGCCGAGGTACGCACCGGCGCACCGACCCCGGACGAACCGACCGGTGCCGTCCCGATCCCGCCCATGGTTGCGGCCCTTCTCGAGGCGAACGCGGACTCCCGCACCATCGCCGGCTACGCCCAATGGACAGCTCTGACCCTCCACGAAGACCTCACCGTCGACCACCTCACCACCGGCCTGCAAACCCTCCTCGACCGCCACGACACCCTCCGCCTCGTCCTCGACGAGTCCGGCACCGAGGCCCGGCTCGAAGTTGCCGCAGTAGGCACGGTGCGCGCATCCGATCTGGTCCGCGAGATCGTTCCCGGCGTGCCAGGGCATGGCGAGATGGCTGCGCTGATCGAGTCGGTGGCATTCGCGCTGGCAAAGGAATTGGCGCCCGCCGAGGGTGTCCAGATTCGTGCCGCGCTAGTACGTGGCGGGCATGGCGTCGCCGATCGGTTGGTGCTGGTTGCCAATCACCTGGTGGTAGACGGTGTTTCGTGGCGAATCCTGGTGCCCGAGCTGTATGAGGTCTGCTCCGCCGCGCAGGAAGAACGCCCCGCGCGACTTGCGGGGAAGGGAAGCTCGTGGCGGCGGTACGCCACGCTGCTCGCCGAGTCCGGTGTTGCGGGTGAGTACCGCTCGGAACTGGCGCACTGGGAGCGGGCGCTCGGCGACGCGAGCGTCGGACCCCTCGGAGAAAGGGCGCTCGATCCCGCTGTCGACCTTGTCGAGAGTGCCGAGAAGACAAGAACTTTCGCGACACCCGCGATCACCGAGGCCTTCCTCACGACCCTGCCGACCGCCTACCGAGCGAAGACCGACGACGTATTACTCGCCGCACTCATGCTCGCCCTCAACGCCTGGCGGCACGAGCGCGGCGAGGCGCTCGAGCCGGGCAGGCCGGTCACCGTCGAGGGGCACGGGCGCGAAGCCCTGCGCCCCGATACCGATTTCGCGGGTACCGTCGGCTGGTTCACCAGCGAGTTCCCGGTGTGGACGCCTGCGACCGGCATCGATGATCCCGCCGGACTCACCGAGGCCTTGTCCGGTGGCGCGGCGGCCGGACACCTGCTGCGCGCGGTCAAAGAGGCCAAGCGCGCCGTTCCCGGCAACGGCGTCGGCTACGGCGTGCTGCGCAGGCTCGACCCCGAGACCGCGCCGCGATTCGCCGGTCGCCGCGCACCGGAGGTGCTGCTCAACTACCTCGGCCGGTTCGGTGGCGGCGGGACTGCAGGTTGGAGCCTGCCCGAACACGACGCGTTCGCGGTGACGGAACCACCGGAGAAGGCACTCACCGAAGTGCTGGCGCTCAATGTCTTCGTCCACGAATCCACGCACGCCGGTGCGCCGCGCCTGGCCGTGGAGTGGACAGCCGCGAGCCGAATTCTCGGCGCCGACCAGGTCGCGGGTATCCAGCGGCACTTCGAGCTCGCACTGGAGGCGTTCGCCGCCCACGCGAGGCTGTACCCCGGCGGACTCACACCGTCGGACTGCCCCGGCGTGGTCGTCGACCAGGACACCATCGATGCGCTGGAGGACGCGCACGGCCCACTGGCCGAACTGCTCCCCCTCTCCCCGTTGCAGGAAGGTTTGCTGTTCCACGCGATTCGCGACGGCGCCGCCGATGTCTACACCCTGAGCGCCCGCGTAGACCTGCACGGTCCACTCGACGGCCCACGGTTGTCGGCGGCCTTCGACACCGTCGTCGGCAGACACCCGACCATGGCGGCCGCCTTCCACTACGAGGACCTCGACCAGCCGGTACAGGCGGTTCCACGTTCGGTCGGCATGCCCTGGCGTGAGGTCGACCTCTCAGATCTGCCGCTGCGCACCGCCGAGGCCGCAGCCGACCGCATCGAAGCCGAAGCGACCCGCCACCGGTTCGCGGTCGACCGCTCACCGATGTTGCGCGCCACGCTGATTCGCCTACCCGGTGATTCACACCGCCTGGTGCTCAACACCCATCACCTGGTCATCGACGGCTGGTCGACCCCGATAGTTCTGCGCGAAGTACTGGCCACCTACCACGGCGACGAACTCCCCCCGGCGCCCGCGTACAGCGACTATCTGACCTGGCTCGCCACCCGCGACCGCGACGCCGTGCGCACCGCCTGGTCTCGCCGACTGGCCGGGCTCGAGGCACCGACGCTGGTAACCGGGACGACCGTCGATGCCGCCCACACTCCCCGCGAATCCGAAACCGGTCAGCAGCAAATCGGACGCCCGTCATCGCCGGCCACCACACCGGCACTCGATCAGGGCACCACTTCCCGCGAGGTTCGGCAGTGGCAGGTTGCGCTCCCGGCATCGCTCGCAACCACACTGGCCGAGCTCGGCCGATGCCGCGGTCTCACGATGAACACCCTGGTGCAGGGCACCTGGGCGCTGGTGCTCGCCGCGCTCACCGGTCGCCTCGATGTCGTGTTCGGTGCGACCGTCTCCGGACGTCCTGCCGAGCTGCCCGGCGTAGCGGGCATGGTCGGCCTGTTCGCCAATACCGTGCCCGTCCGCTGCACCTTCGATCCGGCTCGTCCCTTGCTCGACCAGTGGGCCGACCTGCAGGAAAACCAGTTCGCCATGCAGGAGTTCGACTTCGCGAGCCTCGCGGAGATCGAACGCATCACCGGCCTCGGCACTCTCTTCGACACCCTGGTCGCCTTCGAGAACTTCCCCAACTCCGGCCCCGGACAACCAAACGCCCACGACCTACGTCTCGGCGAATTCCACAACCACGGCAACACCCATTACCCACTGACCCTGATCGCCCCGCCGGGCGACCACCTGACGCTGGTCATCTGGTACGACCGCAGCGTCATCCCCGACGCCACCCTCGCCCGGATCGCCGACCGAATCACCACCACGCTGACGGCGATCACGACGACCCCCGACACCCCCGCGACCCAGTTCATCGAGCCCCTCACTCCAACCGCCACACCCCCGGCCGCATCGGCACCACCCATCGCATCGCCACCAGAAGTCTTCGCCGAGCCAGTCGTCACAGCGCGGCCCACCGCAACAGCTGTCGACGGCACTCCAGCGACAGCCCGCGTCGACACTGACGCCCGATCTGCTGCTCCGCTCAACAATGGGGCCTTGCTCAGTCGCCCGATCGTGGCGGCTCCGAGCGGTACCACCCTGGCCGAGTGGGGCATCGCTGTCGATCCGACAGCCCCGGCGGTGACGGCGGACGGTGTCACGATCGACTTCGGCGAATTCGATGCCAGGGTGAATCGTCTCGCCCGGTGGCTCGTCTCGCGTGGTGTCGGTCCCGAGACCGTGGTCGCCGTCGCCATGCCGCGCACTATCGATTCCGTCGTCACGGCGCATGCGATCTGCCGTGCCGGCGGTGTCTATCTCCCGATAGACCCGGAACAGCCCGCAGAACGCGTCGAGAAGATTATCGATACCGCTGCTCCTGCAATGGTTCTGAGCTCGCTCGATGACATTCGCACGATGATCGACGAGCAATCGGACGACCGCGGGCAGGACGAATTCGCCGTTGCTCCGCTCACCGATGCGGACCGCCTCGCACCGCTGCGCCCGGCGAATACCGCCTGCCTCCTGTTCACCTCCGGCTCCACGGGTGTGCCCAAGGGGGTGAGCCTGTCGCACGCCGCGATCATCTCCACTTTCGAATGGCTGCAGCGCGAAGTCGGGTTCGGTCCGGGCGACACCATGCTCTACCGCACCCCGCCGATCTTCGACGCCTCGCTCATGGAGATGTTCCTGCCGCTGCACGTCGGCGCCCGGATCGTGCTGACCCGCCCCGGCGGCCACCGCGACCCCTACTACCAGGCACAACTCATGAGCGCGGAGCGAGTCACGGCGATGTGGATGACGACCTCCATGCTCACCGTGCTCGCCGAAGAGGCCGACCTCTCGGGATGCGCGGACCTTCGCTGCGTCCTCACCGGCGGTGAAGTGCTGCCACCGGCGACGGCACAGCGGATGCGCGCACTCACCGGCACCGCTGTGTACAACTTCTACGGTCCCACCGAGGCCGCGATCGGCTTCACCTTCCACGAGACCGTCGACGCCGACACCGCGTCGGTCCCCGTCGGTGCACCCGCCGATACCGTCCGCATCCTCGACGACCAGCTGCAACCCGTGCCCGAGGGCACCGTCGGTGAGCTCTACATGACCGGAGTGCGGTTGGCGCGCGGCTATCTGGCCCGCCCCGACCTGACCGCCGCGGCCTTCGTCGCCGACCCGTTCGGCAGCGGCGAAAGGATGTACCGCACAGGTGATCTGGTGAAACTGAACCCGGACGGCGAACTCGACTACATCGGCCGCACCGACAGCCAGGTGAAGTTGCGCGGCCAGCGCATCGAACTGGGCGATATCGAATCGGCCATGCTCACGTGCCCCGGCGTGGCCCATGCGGTGGTGCAGCTGCGTGAGGACACACCAGGCGATCAGCGGCTGGTCGCCTATCTCATGGCGAAGTCCGGAATCACGCTCGACACAGATGCGGTCCGCGACCAGCTCCGAACCAAGTTGCCCGCCTACATGATTCCCGCCGCCGTCGTCGTACTGAATCACATCCCTCGCACGGCGACGGAGAAGATCGATCGCCGGGCGCTCCCAGCGCCGGAGTCACGCACCCCGGAAGGTGACACCCCCGTACCCGCCGAGGCCACGGCTACCGAGACACCTCTCGACGCTGTCACCGACGACAAGCTCGTCCGCCGCTCGGCCCAGCTCGTCGATAGAACCCACGACGAGAATGTCGACACCATTCGCGCGGCAATGGCAGCTGTTCTCTCGGTCCCCGACATCGACACAGACGACGACTTCTTCGACAAGGGCGGCCACTCACTGCTCGCCGTGCGGCTGGTCGGCAGACTCACCCGCGCGGACCTACCCGTGGTCCTCGACGACGTCTTCACCGCCTCGACCCCCCGCAAGCTCGCAGCCCGCATCGGCGCGGCAGACCCCGCCACACCCCCGAAGGACGGCCTCGCCGGCCTGGGCCGCCGCCTCGACCCGGTCCTGGAACTGCGCGCCGAGGGCTCGGTCCCGCCGCTGTTCTGTGTCCACCAAATCGGCGGCACCGCATGGAAATACGCTCCCCTGGCGAGGCTGCTGCGGGCCGAACGACCCATCATCGGCCTACAGATGCCCCACCTCACCGAGCCGACCACCCGGATCCGCACCCTCGACGACCTGGCGCGCTACTACCTGGCCGCCGTCCGCCGCATCCAACCGCACGGCCCGTACCACTTCCTCGGCTATTCGCTGGGCGGCAATCTCGCCCACGCCATGGCCGCCATCCTCGAAGCCGAGGGTGAGCAGGTCGCCTATGTGGGTCTGCTCGACTCGCACCCGTTGTCGAACCTGACCGAGCGGGCCACCGCGACCCTGGCGGATCCCTCCGGGATGGCCGCACTCGTACCCGAAATCGACGAGTACCCAGCCGAATTGGCAGCCGTGGTGACACACGCCGCGACCGAACTGCTGCGCATGGTCACCGAGTCGCAGTCCCCCTCCTACAGCGGCCCGATGGCCCTGTACTGCGCGGACAACGGCCTCGAACCCGAGCGCGTGCACGCCCAGCTCACCGGCTGGCGGGCCGCGGGCGCCCAGCTGGTGGTCCGGCGACTGCCCTACACCCACAACGAGATCGCGATGCCGACCGGCTGGATCGAGGTCGCCGCGCTCATCGACGCGGATCCCGCCATCCGCACCTGAACTTCCACCTGGATAGAAAGAAGGAACAACTCCTATGTCAGCGCACCGAATGACGGCCCGCATGCGCGCCGCCGTCGCACTCCTGATCGTCGCGGTCACCGCGACGGCAGTGGGCTGCGGCACCTCCACCTCCGAAGGGTCGACCGACACCGGCACCCGCCAGGTGGAAACCGCCAAGGGCCAGATCACCGTGCCCGCCGACCCGCAGCGCATCGTGGTGCTCAACGGCGCCCTCGCCGGATTCCTCTACGACCTGGACGCGAATGTGAAGGCCGCGGATCCGCGCATCCTCGGTGTCACCCTCGCACCCGGCGAGTTCCCCCCGGCCTGGGCCGCCGACGCGAAAGAGCAAGGCACCGAAGCGGTTCCCTCCGGTGACGACCTCAACCTGGAGTTCATCGCCGCCCAGCGGCCGGACCTCATCATCGGCGGCGGGCCCGGTTTCCCCGGCCTGCAGACCATCAAGAACTACGACAAGCTCAGCGCCGTCGCACCGACCGCCCTCGTCCCCTCGGATCTCGCCAACTGGCAGGACCAACTGAAGACGGTGGCCGACTTCGTGAACCGCCCCGACAAGGTCGAGCCCATGATCACCGCCTACAAGGACCGGGTCGCGGAGGTGAAGGCCGAGCTGAAGATCCCCCAGGGCGCGACCTCGGTGATGCAGTCCCAGGCCGACGGCAAGCCCATCCTGCTCGCCCCCGGCACCCCGCTGTCCAACCTCCTCGCCGACGTCGGCTTCACCATCGACGACAAGATCGAGGCCAAGGCGGGCAACCCGCCCCGCACCCAGGCAGGCGACTGGGTCACCTTCAGCCCCGAACTCCTGAGCACCGTCGCCGACGCCCCGGTCCTGTTCGTGATCCTGCTCGACGGCGGCCGCAACATCCCCGCCCTGAAACAGGACCCGGCCCTGGCCATGCTCCCCGCATTCCAGAAGAACCAGGTCTACGAACTCCCCGCAGCCAGCAAGCGCCCGGACTACCGCCAGTCCATGGCCACCCTCGACCTGCTGGCCGACACCTTCAAGTAGCCACGCGACAGCGAGAGGCCCCGCCGGTGAAATACCGGCGGGGCCTCTCTTGTTCGATGTCGCTTGTCTTACAGCGCCTTCAGTTCCTCGGTGACCGCACCGACGGACTTCTTGGCGTCGCCGAACAGCATGGAGGTGTGGTCGGCGTAGAACAGCGGGTTGTCGATGCCGGCGAAGCCGGAGTTCATCGAGCGCTTGAGCACGATGACGCTCTTGGCCTGGTCGACATTGAGGACCGGCATGCCGTAGATCGGGCTGGACGGGTCCTCGCGGGCGGCGGGGTTGGTGACGTCGTTGGCGCCGATCACCAGGACCACATCGGTGCGGTTGAACTCACCGTTGATGTCGTCCATTTCCTTCATCGCGTCGTAGGAGACCTCGGCCTCGGCCAGCAGCACGTTCATGTGCCCGGGCATGCGACCGGCGACGGGGTGGATCGCGTACTTGACCTCGACACCCTTGCCTTCCAGCAGCGACGCCATCTCCTTGACCGCGTGCTGGGCCTGGGCCACGGCCATACCGTAGCCGGGGACCACGATGACCTGATTGGCGTAGGCCATCTGGATCGCGGCATCGGCGGCGGAAGTGGCCTTGGCCGTCTTGGCCTCACCACCTGCACCGGAAGCGACCGCGCCGCCACCACCGAACCCACCGGCGACGATCGCGGGGATCGACCGGTTCATGGCCTTGGCCATCAGGTTGGTGAGGATGGTGCCGGACGCGCCGACGATCATGCCCGCCACGATCATCGCGGTGTTGTTCAGCGCCAGGCCGGCGGCCGCGGCCGACAGACCGGTCAGCGCGTTGAGCAGCGAGATGACGACAGGCATATCGGCGCCACCGATGGGCAGCACGACCATCAGGCCGAGCACACCGGCCAGCACAAGCAGCGCGATCATCCAGAGCTGCGACACGCCACCGTCGTTGGCGCCGAGACCGATCACCACGGCACACACGATGGAGCCGAGCAGCAGCAGCAGGTTCAGCGGCTGCTGCAGCTTGCCGATGCCGATCGGCTTGCCGGACAGGATCTCCTGCAGTTTCGCGAAGGCGATGATCGAGCCCCAGAAGGAGATCGAGCCGATCACCGCGGCGAACAGCGAACCGATGATGATGTGGATGGTCGGCTCGTCGTGCAGCGCGGAAAAGCCCGAGCTGTCGATGAATTCGGCCCACGCGATGAGCGCGACGGTGCCACCACCCACGCCGTTGAACGCCGCGACCAGCTGCGGCATCTCGGTCATCTTGGTGCGCACGGCGGGCGGAACACCCAGTGCCACACCGACGATCAGGCCACCGGCGATCAGGATCCAGTTCAGCATCGCGGTGTGCCGGATCGAGATCAGCGTGGCGATCACGGCGATCGCCATACCGACGGCGGCGATCTGGTTGCCGCGCACGGCGGTCTTGGGGCCGGTGAGCCCCATCAAGCCGTAGATGAACATGGAGAAGGCCACGATGTAGAGGCCGTTGACCAGGTAGGTCATATTGTCGACTGCGTGCATCACTCGGCCGCCTTCTTCTTACCCTTGAACATGCCGAGCATGCGGTCGGTGACCACGAAGCCACCGATGACGTTCAGCGTTCCGAACACCACGGCGACGAACAGGATCACCTGGACCAGCAGGGAGGGATCCTTCACGTTGCCCAGCGTCACCAGCGCACCGAGCACGACGATGCCGTGAATGGCGTTGGTGCCCGACATCAGCGGGGTGTGCAGGGTGTTGGGGACCTTGGAGATCACCGCGAAGCCGACGAAGCCGGACAAAACGAGAATGGCGATATTGGCGAGAAGTTCGGTGTACATCAGGCTTCCACGCTCGATTCATTCTTGTCGCTGCGCTCACGAGTGACGCAGGAATCGGCCAGCACCTGATCACTGAAATCGGGCGCGAGCTTGCCGTCGACCAGCATCAGTTCCAGCAGCGCGGCGATGTTCTTGGAGTACAGCTCCGACGCGTGCTCGGGCATGGTGGCGGGCAGGTTGAGCGGCGAGGCGATGGTCACCTCGTGCTTGACGACGATCTCGCCGGGCTCGGTGAGCTCACAGTTGCCACCGGTCTCCCCGGCCAGGTCGACGATCACGCTGCCGGGCTTCATGCCCTCCACCGCGGCCGCCGTCACCAGACGCGGCGCCGGGCGACCCGGCACGAGCGCGGTCGTGATGACCACGTCGAAACCCTTGATGGCGTCTTCCAGCGCCTGCTGCTGCTTGGCCTTCTCCTCCTCGGTGAGCTCGCGGGCGTACCCACCCTCACCGGCGGCATCGATACCCAGGTCGAGCCACTGCGCACCGACCGAACGCACCTGGTCGGCGACCTCGGGACGCACGTCGTACCCGGTGGTGCGACCACCGAGACGCTTGGCGGTCGCCAGCGCCTGCAGACCCGCCACACCCACACCGAGCACCAGCACGGTCGCCGGCTTCACGGTGCCCGCGGCGGTCGTCAGCATCGGGAAGAACCGGGTCGACTCCGACGCGGCGAGCAGCACAGCCTTGTACCCGGCGACATTGGCCTGCGAGGACAGCGCGTCCATCACCTGCGCACGCGAGATACGCGGAATCGCCTCCACCGCGAAGGCCTGCACACCGGCCGCCTTCAGCGCACCGATCTGGTTCTCCGCGTTGCGGGGCGCGAGGAAGCCGATCAGCGTCTGCCCGGAGGACAGCTTGGCCACCTCGGCATCGCTGGGCGGAGCCACCTTCACCACGACATCGGCCGACCACGGATCGCCGATCGTCGCACCGGCCTCTACATAGGCCGCGTCGGGAATGAGCGCGCCGAGGCCCGCACCGGCTTCCACGATCACCTCGACACCCTGCTTGGACAGGGTGGGGATGATCTTGGGTACCAGGGCGACTCGCCGCTCACCCACGCCGGACTCGCGAACGACTCCGACACGCGCGCCGCGCGGCGAATCCTCGCCAACGTTTTGCGTTGTCTCCACTAGTCAGACTTCCTTTTCGTGCTGGCTTCGAGCCTGGGAACAACGGTTCAGCCGACGTTACCGGTCAGTAAGTTCAACTGAAATCCTCGCAACTGTACTCGGCTCGCGGTGAGCCTAGCGGAGATGCCCGTCACAGCGGAGAACTGGACTCTTGACCACAAAACGGACAGAGCGGACCTGTTTCCGCAGCGACAGCCACTTCCTCGGCCCGCCGGGCGCCGGGTGGCGCCTGACTACACATTCGTAGCCGCAGGTAGGCGAGGACAAGAACGCACAAGCAGGTCCGATACTTACCTGGACGTGAGAGTGCGGGTAGGACGGCCGACCACCGAGCGGGACGTGACGTGTGTCATGCAAGGACTGTTGCGTCCCGAGGGCCACGCCGTAGGGTTCACGGTGTGAACGACTGCGTCTTCTGTCGGATCGTGGCCGGTGCCGCGCCGGCGACCAAGGTCTACGAGGACGACGCCGTCTGCGCGTTCCTCGACATCCGGCCCATCACGCGAGGCCACACCCTTGTGGTTCCCAAGACCCACGCCACCGAACTCGACGACCTCGACCCCGATCTCGGCGCGCAGGTCTTCCGTGTGGGCCATCGCCTGGCCCGCGCCCTGCGCCGGAGCGGGCTGGCCAGCGACGGCGCCAATCTCGCGATCAACGACGGCACCGCGGCCTTCCAGACCGTCGGTCATGTGCACCTGCACGTGGTGCCGCGCAAGCACGGTGACAAACTCGGTTTCGCCAAGGGGTTCCTGCTGCGACGTCCGCACGAACCAACCTCGACGGCGGCGGCGATCCGCGCGGGCATCGACGCGCTCGACGCCGAGGCGAATACGCCGGGGCGGCAACCGGATCGGCCTGGCCCGTCGAGCGAAGCAGAAGGAGTACAGGGATGACCGAACCGACACCGCCGCGCGAACTGCTCACCGATCTGCTCGCCCAGCAGTGGGAGACCATCGCCACCTTGGTCGCCGACCTCGACGAAAAGGCCTGGCGCCGGCCGTCTCCCCTGCCCGGCTGGACGCTGTTCGATGTGGTCGCGCATGTGATCGGTACCGAATCGTGGCTGCTCGGGCGCACCCCGCCCGCCCATGATCCGTTGCGCCCCAAGACCGATGTGCGCACGCTGCCGCATGTGCGCAACGAGGTCGCCGTGCTCAACGAGATCTGGGTCGACCGGTTGCGGCCCCTGTCGGGCAAACGCCTGCTCGCGCTGTTCGACGAGGTCACCGAGCTGCGCCGGGCCGCCCTCGCCGCCATGACCGACGAGGAGTGGGAGGCGCCGACGGTGTCGCCGGTCGGGCAGGTGGCCTACGGCCGGTTCATGCGGGTGCGCCTGTTCGACTGCTGGATGCACGAGCTCGACCTGGCCGACGGGATCGGGCGCAGTGTCGACGAGGGCGGTGCGCGCGCGGAGGCGGCGTTCACCGAACTCACGCTCGGGCTCGGGCGCGCGGTGGTGAAAGGCGCCAAGGCACCGGATGGTTCACGGATCACACTCGATCTCACCGGTCCGGTCACCCGGCAGGTGCACCTCGCGGTGGAGGGCGGGCGCGGTTCGGTGCTCGACGAAGCCGACGGGGAGCCGACAACCGTGATCCGTTTGGACTCGGGGCTTTTCGCGCGTCTGCGTGGTGGCAGGCAGTCGGCGGCGACGCACCCGGGGAAGGTGGTCGTCGAAGGCGATGCCGCCCTCGGCGATCGGCTCGTCCAGAATCTGGCCTTCACCATCTGATGCGGTTGTTCCTGGCCTCCTACCGATTCGGCGGATTCGCCGAGCGGCTCGCCACGCTGGCGGGCGGCAAGGGCAAGGTCGCGGTGATTCCGAACGCGTGTGATGCCTGGCCCGCCGCATGGGCGTCGGCGGTCGCCAGCGACATGGAACCCCTACGCAGGCAGGGTTATTCGCCCGAGGTGCTGGACCTGCGCGAGTACGTCGGGCAGCCCGCGCAGCTGGAGCGTCGGCTGCGCGGTTACTCGATGGTGTGGGTGCGTGGCGGCAACACCTTCGTCCTGCGTGCCCAATTCGCCCGCAGCGGAGCAGATTCGGTGCTTCCCGCGCTGTTGCGGGAGGACGCCTTGACCTATGCGGGATACAGCGCGGGCGCCTGCCTGCTCACGCCCGATCTGCACGGGCTGGAGACGATGGACGACCCGCGCGAGGTGTTGCCCACCACCGGGGCCGCGCCGCGATGGGACGGGCTCGGGCTGGTGGATCGGCAGCTGGTCGTGCACCTGGACTCGGCCACCGATCCGGATGGGGAGTCGGCGAAAATGCTTGCGCGCTACCAGGAAGAAGGCGTCCCGCACTGGGCGCTCACCGATGACGATGTCGTCGTGGTCGACGGCGAGCACACCGAGGTGCTGCGCGGGTCACGCTGAGGGTCTCAGCGCGCGGTGTCGGCCGCGGCCAGGTCGGGTGCCGGTGTCCGTTTGCGGAATACGATCCAGCGCATCGCGCAGTACATGTATACGGCCTCGCATCCACCGGCCAGCAACCGCGCCACGTGGTATTGCACGCCGAGCGCGGTGAGACCCGAGCCGACGCCGAGGATGAACGCCAGGTAGTTCACCACGACCACAACCACATACACCGCCGCCTGCTTGCCCATCGGGGCGTGCGAGTGGAAGTTGAAGGTGCGATTCAGCAGGAAACTCAGGCCGAACGCGACGATATAGGCGCAGGTGATGGACAACCACACCGGCAGATCGAATCCGTCGTGCAGCAGGGTGAGCAGCAGCAGATCGACGCCGAAGGTGAAGCTGTTGATGAGGGCGAAGCCGAGGAAAGTGGCGGGCACGTACCGGTCGAGTCCCCACGGCAACCGGGCGACAACGCCCTCGCACCAGCGGGTGAACCGGTCGGCGGCCGAATCGGTGACACTCGCCTGCTGCTCCACCCGGCCAGCCTGCCAGCGGCATATGACATCGAGGTGAGCAACGGGCAAACGCCCCGAGCGCTAGCGGCCCACGGCCACGACCGGACCGCGCTCGAGCGCCGCCCACTCGGCGAGGCAACGGCGGCGGGTGAATTCGTCGGCCTCGGCCAGCAGCGCGTCACGCAGTACGCGCGGGTCGGCGGCCCACGAGCTCGCGATCTCGGCGAGCGCGCGCAGATCGAAAAGACCCGTCGATTCGAGCGCCGTCATCCAGTCGTCGTGGTCGCCCGCGTACACGCGACGCATCGCGTCGGCCTCGATATCGGCGCCCAGCAGCGCGCCGACCAGCTCGGCCCGGTCCCGAGGTTCCCTCATCATCCGATCCTCCCTGCGAAAAACGGTGCGGCACAACGACATCGCGTACGCGATGCGCAGGCGACGGAACAGGAAAACACGCCGGGCGCCCCGACAAATCACACCCTCCCCTGCATTGTGACCACTCGGACGCCGTATACACCAACCAGCCGCGCCGAATCACAATCATGCCCGTGCGGCCCTGTTCGGGCGCACATCACATCTGGACGGTTGATCACCACGGTTCGGCGCCCCAACGATGCCGCCACCAGAGCGTGGTGATCGCATACTCGAGAGGGCCTGGTCGGGTTAGCGTTGGGAATGGACGATCGCCGGGTGGATCTGGATTCGCTGGTTTCGGAGGTTTCCGAGGGGGCTGTTGTAGTAGATGCCGATGTGATGGAGGGGTATCGGCAGGACTGGGCTCGTGATCCCGAGGCGGGGACGCCGGTCGCGGTGGTGCGGGCGCGCAGCACCGCCGATGTGGCGGCCACGCTGCGCTGGGCGCAGGCGCGTGGCGTGCCGGTGGTGCCGCGCGGGGCGGGGTCGGGGCTCTCGGGTGGCGCGACGGCGGTCGACGGCGGGATCGTGCTGTCCACCGAATTGATGCGCGAGATCAGCGTCGATCCCGTGACGCGCACAGCGGTGGTGCAGCCGGGGCTGCTCAATGCGGAGGTGAAGCGGGCCGTCGCGGCGGAAGGGTTGTGGTATCCGCCGGACCCGTCGTCGTTCGAGATGTGCTCGATCGGTGGGAACGCGGCAACCAACGCGGGTGGGCTGTGCTGCGTGAAATACGGTGTGACCACCGATTATGTGCTCGGTATGGAGGTGGTGCTCGCCGACGGAACCGTGGTTCGGCTCGGTGGGCCTCGGCTGAAGGACTCGGCGGGGTTGTCGCTGACCAAGCTGTTCGTCGGCAGTGAGGGCACTCTCGGGGTCATCACGGAACTCACCTTGCGCCTGCTGCCCGCCCAACCGCCGCAGGCCACCGTGGTCGCCGGTTTCGCCACACTCACCGCCGCCACCGATGCGATCCTCGCGATCACCTCGGCGCTGCGGCCGGCGATGCTCGAGTTCATGGACACCGTCGCGATCAATGCCGTCGAGGACGAGATGCGGATGGGGTTGGATCGCACCGCCGCCGCACTGCTCGTCGCTCGGTCGGACGCACCGGGCGAGTACGCGACGCACGAAGCCCAGACGATGCTCGGGCTGTGCGAAAAGGCCGGGGCGACAGAGGTTTTCCACACCGCAGATCCCGAGGAAGGGGAAGCCTTCACCGCCGCTCGGCGGTTCGCGATTCCGGCGGTGGAACGGATCGGACCGCTGCTGCTCGAGGATGTCGGCGTGCCGTTGCCCCGGCTCGGTGAGCTCATCACCGGCGTGGCCGCCATCGGGGAACGCAACGACGTGCTGGTCTCCGTCATCGCCCACGCGGGCGACGGCAACACCCACCCGCTGATCGTGCACGACCCCACCGATCCCGACAACACCGCCCGGGCCCACCGCGCCTTCGGCGAGATCATGGACCTGGCGATCACCCTCGGCGGCACCATCACCGGTGAACACGGTGTGGGCAGGCTCAAGAAGGCGTGGCTACCCAACCAGGTGGGCCCCGAGGTGATGGACCTGACCCGCCGCATCAAGGACGCGCTCGACCCGGCGGGCATCCTCAACCCCGGCGCGGTCCTGTAGGAACATCCGCCGACCGCGACGGGTTAGCATCCGGTATGACCACCAGGCTCGAGCACAACGTCGCCGATACCCGTTACGAGATCTACCTCGACGATGTCCTCGCGGGATACGCCGACTACGCCGAACGCGAGGACGCCAAGGTCCGCGACTTCCACCACACCATGACCTTCCCCGAGTTTCGGGGCCGCGGAGTCGCCGCCGACGTGGTCAAATACGGCCTCGACGACTCCCGGTCCAACGGCTACCAGGTCGTGCCCACCTGCTGGTACGTCGAGAAGTACATCGCCGAGCACCCCGAATACGCCGAACTGGTCCCCTGAGCGCTCACGCGGTTTCGCGGGCCAGTTGGTCCACGGCGATCTCGTAGACCCGCCGCAGCACCTCGAGCTCGGCGGTCTGACTCTGCTCCGACATCGAGGACAACATCACCAGCGCGGAGACCACGTACTTCCCGACCCTGGCGACAACGCGCTGCTGCGCGACGGGGGTCTGCACCGGGGGCGCGCCCTCGATACGCGTCTCCTGATTCCCGTTCGTCCGGATGACGACGGCTTCCGTGGCCACCGTCTTCGGCGCCTCCACCGTCGACACCGCCATCTTCAAGGTGCGGTCGCCGGTGCGCGCCTCGACGTTCGCGCACCGCTGCACCAGGCCGGTCAGACCCGCCACATCCGAGTCTGATTCGACGATCTGGACAAGGAACACCGCCGGACTCGTATTCGAAGCCACCGACTCCCGCGCCCCCGCACCGATCGGATTCTCGATCAGCGGACGGCACGCCTCATCGGTGAAGGTGAGCGGCAACGCCGTACCCGCCTCGGCGGCGGTGATACTCGCCGGCTTGCCCACCAGCGAATACCCGGCCGGATACTCGGCCAGCCGAGGCAACGATTTCAGCGCCACGATCCCCGGCGCCTCCTCGGCCGCACACCCGGCCAACGCCACCCCCACCCCCAACACCGCGACCCACCGAACCACCCGGTCACGTCGCACCACATCACCTCGAGACTCACCCGGCCGCATTCCCGGCCACTCGGGCGATCACGCTAGTGAACCGCGCCATCCACGGCGGGCTCCCCGCAGCGAGCTGTGTCGATTACCAAAGGGCGCGTAAGTCCTTCGGGTCTTCTGAACACCACTGCAGGCAGATAGAACGAGGCCCCCGGCAGGAATCCTGCCGGGGGCTTTCGTGCTGAGGGATCAGCGCAGGAGCTGGCGGCTCATGACGAGGCGCTGGATCTGGTTGGTGCCCTCGTAGATCTGCGTGATCTTGGCGTCGCGCATCATGCGCTCGACCGGGAAGTCGGTGGTGTAGCCGGCGCCGCCGAAGAGCTGGACGGCGTTGGTGGTGACTTCCATGGCCACGTCCGAGGCGAAGCACTTGGCGGCGGCGGAGATGAAGCCGAGGTTCTTCTCGCCACGCTCGGCGCGGGCCGCGGAGGTGTAGACCATGAGGCGGGCGGCCTCGATCTTCATCGCCATGTCGGCGATCATGAACTGGGTGTTCTGGAAGTCGGCGATGGACTTGCCGAACTGCTTGCGGTCCTTGGTGTAGGCGATCGTGGCGTCGAGCGCGCCCTGGGCCAGGCCGACGGCCTGCGCGCCGATGGTCGGGCGGGTGTGGTCGAGGGTCTGCAGCGCGGTCTTGAAGCCGGTGCCGGGCTCGCCGATGATGCGGTCGCCGGGGATGCGGCAGTTCTCGAAGTACAGCTCGGCGGTCGGCGAACCCTTGATGCCGAGCTTGTGCTCGAGCGGGCCGACGACGAAGCCCTCGTCGTCCTTGTGCACCATGAACGCGGAAATGCCGTTGGCGCCCTTGTCGGCGTCGGTCACGGCCATCACGGTGTACCACTCGGACTTGCCGCCGTTGGTGATCCAGCACTTGGAGCCGTTGATGATCCAGTCGTCACCGTCGGCCTTGGCGCGGGTGCGCATGGAGGCGGCGTCGGAGCCGGCCTCACGCTCGGACAGACAGTACGAGGCCATCTTGCCCTCGACCAGGTCGCCGAGGACCTTCTGCTTCAGTTCCTCGGAGCCGTTGAGGATCAGGCCCATGGTGCCGAGCTTGTTGACGGCGGGGATCAGCGAGGAGGAACCGCACACGCGGGCCACTTCCTCGATCACGATGCAGGTGGCGACCGAGTCGGCGCCCTGGCCGCCGTAGGCCTCCGGCACGTGCACGGCGTTGAAGCCCGCGGCGTTGAGGGCGGTGAGCGCCTCCTCGGGGAACCGGGCGTTGCCGTCGACGTCCTTGGCGTAGGGCGCGATCTCCTTCTCGGCCAGGCCGCGGATGGCCTGCCGCAGCTCGTCGTGGAAGTCCTCGAGCTTGAACAGGTCGAAATCGGGGTTTCCAGCCATCGAAGGCACACTCCTGGTTCTGGTGGTGTTCGCTGCGCCTCGCACAGCGGGCTTACGTTCGGCACGCAGTGCCAATCCACAGAGATTATACCCGGGGCACTCTATCGCTACATGGGGATATGGGTGTGGCACCGAGTGTCACTGGTGTGTGGTGTCGCGAGCCTGGTGGCTCACAGGTTACCGAGGCGCGCGGTGAGCCGGTCGGCCAGCTCGCGCGGCGGCATGTCGCGTGGAAACACCGCGACCACCAGCTCCTCTCCTTCCGTCGCGTCGCGCCTGCCACGGGGAATCAGCGCGAGTTCGGTCCGCAGATCGCTCACCGCCGCCCCCGGCTCGCCACGCACCATCCGCCGCAACAGGTAGTTGTGGGTGGCGGTCACCGCTGCCGTGAACTGGATGCGCGCCAGATCCGGCGTCTCCGGCAGCCGTTCGCGCAGGAACTCGGTGAACAACCGCTCGTACCTGAACACGGTGACGATCTCGCGCTCCCGCAACGCGGGCACCCGCCGCACCACCTGGTACCGCCGCGCCGCGATATCGCGCCACTGCGTGAACCGCTCGAACACCCCGATCACGGCCTCGCACACCGCATCCCACGGATCCCCCCGCACCTCGGCCAGGAACTCCTGCGCCGAAGCCAGCTGGAACTCGTGATCGGCGAAGATCACGTCCTCTTTCGACCGGAACTGCCGAAAGAACGTCCGCCGGGAAATCCCCGCCGCCACCGCGATCTCGTCGACCGTCGTCGCCTCATACCCCCGCTCGGCAAACAACCGCAACGCCTGATCAACCACCGTCAGCCGAAACTGCGCCGCATCATCCTGTGCCACGGACGTCAACCGTAGTCACCGCCCCGCAGTCACCTCACACGACACCGACAGACGTCCCCCGGATCACTCCCCGAACAAGTCGGCGACCGAGGACACGTCCAGCGCCCGGCGCAACCAGGTCGCCAACTGCGCCTCGTCCTGACAGCCACGAATGCGATCCGCGGCCGCATCGGTGACAACCACACCCCTGTGCCGCAGCACCATGAGGACATCCTCGGCGCGCCCCATGGCGACGCCCTCCGCCCGCCCTTGCGCCCTGAGCTTCTGCGCGGATTCCGAGCGGAAGAACGAGAGATCGGTAGCCATGTGATTCCTCCAGGTCTCGGCGGCTGCGGTGTGTGAGATGCCCTGCTCGATCAACTCGACGTAGAACTCGGTCGTCTCGTTGCCGCCTATTCGGCGGATCCCTGTGACGATTGCCTCCAGTATCGCACCGATATCCGCCTCGCGGGCATGGGTGACGGCCGAGAGCGCGGCCAAAGGTAGGTCTTGGACCACGAGGGCGGGGTCGGTGACGGCGGGCACGTTGTGCGGGCCGAGTGCCAGCGGGTACAGGGTGATCGTCGTCCAGAATGTGTGACCGATTTTCATGGGGGCGCCAGCCCACCGCGCCGTGACGTGGTCGTGGCAGATGACCACGAGGATGACGGGGAGGTTGTACTTGTTGCGCAGGAAGGTCACGTAATACGACCACGAGTCGGGCCGCGAATCGTCCGGCGCCGACTGTGCCTCTATCACCATCAGGAATCTGTCGTTGACAGTGGTGATGTCGAGGATCGTGTCGGCACGCCGCTCGACCGGTGCCGTTTCGGTGAGGTCGATGGAAAGCTGTTCCACCGCTATCGGTTTGGCGAACGGCAAGTTCAGCACGGTGAACGCGTGGGCGATCGCCGCGGCATCGTGCTGGAAGATACGATGCATCGCTTCGTGCGATGAAGTGACCATGGGGCGAACGTACGTGATGGCAGGTCGGCGTACGAAAAGTGCGGCGGTTCACCAGAATTCGGCAATTCGGGCGGCCGGCCGCCGGAAAATGCGACCGGCTCGGCCTTCTCAGCCCAAAAGTTTGGTGCGCAGGGCTTCGTCTTTGGCCAGGACCATTTTTTCGAGGCCGGCTTGGAACTGTTCCATGCGGGTGCGCAGGGAGTCGTCGGAGGACGCGAGGATGCGGACGGCGAGGAGGCCTGCGTTGCGGGCGCCGCCGATGGAGACGGTGGCTACGGGGACGCCTGCGGGCATTTGGACGATGGAGAGGAGGGAGTCCATGCCGTCGAGGTATTTCAGGGGGACGGGGACGCCGATGACGGGGAGGGGGGTGGCGGAGGCGACCATGCCGGGGAGGTGGGCGGCGCCGCCCGCGCCCGCGATGATGACTTTCAGGCCGCGGCCCGCTGCTTCGCGGGCGTAGTCGAGCATGCGTTGGGGGGTGCGGTGGGCGGAGACGACGCCGACCTCGAAGCGGATACCGAACTCGGCGAGGGCCTCGGCGGCGGCTTCCATGGTGGGCCAGTCGGAGTCGCTGCCCATGATCAGGCCGACCTGGGGTCCGGTGGTGCTCATCTGATTCCTTTCGGCGGAGGTGCGGTGCGCGGGGTTGTCAGCGATTCACTCGCCGTGCGGGTCCCAACCGTCGGTCCAGACCGCGTGCGACATCCAATGCGCGGCGCGCTCGGCCTGCTCGCGGACCTCGGCCACGTCGTCGCCGAGGATGTTGATGTGCCCGATCTTGCGGTCGGGGCGTTCACCCTTGCCGTAGAGATGCACCTTGGCCTCGGGCATCCGGGCGAACAGGTGGTGCAGCCGTTCGTCCATCGACATCTCGGGCGCCTCGGCAGCGCCGAGAATGTTCGCCATCACCGTGACAGGCGCCAAGGGGGTGGTGTCACCGAGCGGGTAGTCGAGTACCGCGCGCAGGTGCTGCTCGAACTGACCGGTCCGCGCGCCGTCCATGCCCCAGTGCCCGGAGTTGTGCGGGCGCATGGCGAGCTCGTTGACCAGCAGTTCGCCGTCGTGCGTTTCGAACAGTTCGACCGCCATCACACCGACCACGCCGAGCCCGGCCGCCAGCTCGAGCGCCATCGTCTCCGCGCGGGCGCCGGTGTCCTCTTGCAGGTCGGGGGCGGGCGCGATGACGACCGCGCACTGACCGTTGCGCTGCACGGTCTCAACGACCGGCCAGGTGGCAGCCTGCCCGAACGGCGAACGAGCGACCATCGCCGACAGCTCACGCTTCAGGTCGACCTTCGCCTCGGCGAGCAGCTGCACACCGTGCGCCAGCTGGTCGGTGACCAGCGCCGTCGCCTCCTCGGCATCGGCGGGCATCCACACCCCGCGCCCGTCGTACCCACCGCGCACGGCCTTGAGCACGAACGGCCAGCCGTGCTCGTCACCGAAGGCGACCGCGTCGGCGGGCGAGGTGACCTCGACGAACGCGGGCACCGGCAGACCCAGCGAGGACAGCTTGGTCCGCATCGCCAGCTTGTCCTGGGCGAAGATCAGCGCCTGCGGCGGCGGCGCCACGTTCACGCCCTCGGCGACGAGCACGTCGAGGTGCTCGGTCGGCACGTGCTCGTGGTCGAAGGTGAGCGCGTGTGAGCCCTTGGCCGCCGTGCGCAGCGCGGACAGGTCGTCGTGGCTACCGAGCACGACATCGGGACTCACCTGGGCGGCGGGGTCGCCGGGGTTCTCGGCGAGCACCCGCAGACGCTGGCCGAGGGCGATCGCGGCCTGGTGCGTCATGCGCGCGAGCTGGCCCCCACCGACGATCGTGACGGTGGGCATGGCAGACGGATCGAACGAACGTGCAGTCACGTCGTGCAATGTTGTCATGTCGAATGCGAATCTTTGCTACCGGTACACTCGGAACTCGTGTCAATCGTCGACGACGTGGTCAGCGTCCTTCCCCCGCGCCTGCGCGAGCTCGCGCTCCGGCATAAAGAGCTGATCAAGTTCGCCATCGTCGGCGCGACGACGTTCGTGATCGACAGCGGCCTGTTCTACCTGCTCAAATGGACCGTTCTGTCGGAAAAGCCGGTGACGGCCAAGATCATTTCCGGCGTGGTCGCGGTGATCGCGTCGTATGTGCTCAACCGCGAATGGTCGTTCAAGAATCGCGGCGGCCGCGAGAAACATCACGAGGCATTGCTGTTCTTCGGCGTCAGCGGCATCGGCGTGGTGCTGAGCAATATCCCGCTGTGGATCTCGAGCTATGTGTTCGATCTGCGCCAGCCGAATGTGAGTTTCCTGACCGAGAACATCGCCGACTTCGTGAGCGCGTTCGTCATCGGGAATCTGCTGCAGATGGCGTTCCGGTTCTGGGCGATGCGGCGGTGGGTGTTCCCCGACGAGATGGACGAGATCGTCGCCGAGCTGGAAGACCTCGTCGAGGAAGAACCGCTCGGCAAGAGCTGAGCAGGCGCGGTTCGTAACTCAGCGCGGTTCGGTGAGCGTCGCGTTCTGCGACCGGTTGACCTTGGATCCGAGGAACACCGCGAACAGCGCCGGACGACGACGCTGCAGCTCGAGCCTGCCACCATCGGCCTCCACCAGGGCCCGCGCCAGCGCCAGCCCCACACCGGTCGACCCACCGGCCGAGAAACCCCGGTCGAAGATGTGCGGGGCCATTTCGTCGCGAATGCCTTCGCCCTCGTCGGCCACCTCGACGCAGACAAGTGGGTCGCGCGAACTCATCGTCGGGACCGTGCGCACCGACACCGTGCAGGTGCCGCCGCCGTGCATGAGGGCGTTGTCGACCAGCACCGCGACAGCCTCACGCAACCGCGAACCGGTGATCGGCGCGCGCAGGGATTCGTCGCCGATCAGGCTCAGTTCGCGGCCCGCCTCGTGGAACGGGTGCGTCCATTCGGCGACCACACCGCGCAGCTCGGCCATCACCGGCACCGGGTCGCGATCGGCGGCGTCCTCGGAGCGGGAGGCGCGGACCAGGTCGTCGATGGCGTCGGTGAGCCGGTCGACCTGCGCCATCGCCTCCTCGGCTTCGTGCACGACCTCTGGATCGTTGTGGGTCGACAGCTCGTCCAAGCGCAGCCGCACGGCCGTCAGACGACTGCGCAGCTGGTGGGAGACGTCGGCGACCAGGGCGTGCTCACGTTGCAGACGGCCGGCGATCTCGACGGTCGCCGAGTCGAGCACATCGGACACCCGGTCGAGTTCGGCGATGCCGTGCCTGCGGGGGTCGGGCCGGAAGTCGCCCATCGCCAGCCGGGCCGCGCGGGCGGCCACGTCGCGTAGCGGATCGGCGACGCGGCGGGCGGTCACCACGGCTACCGAGAACGCCGCACCGAGCGAGGCGAGCACGGCCAGCGCCACCGCGGCGACGGCCTGCTCCTGGCGAGCATGCATGGGCCCGGCGGGCACCTCGAGCCGCAACGACGCCGAGGTCCCCATCGACAGCGACTCCACCAGGGGATCGTCGATCTTCTCGGCACCGATATCGGTGCGCGCGGCATTGTCGGTCGGTGTGGGGTAGACGACGGTGAGCCTGCCGCCCTCGGGCACCAGCGCCCGGATGGCGCGCACGTCCAGCCCGTCGTGGACGTAACCGTCGACCTGTTCCTGGGCGATCACCTCGGCCGCGATGCGTTCCAGCCTGCTCTGCAGATCGTTGCGGGTGATGTCCTCCACCCAGAGCCAGGCGGTGTAGATCAGTGGTACGCCGAGCACCACCGTGGTGATGGTGAGGACGGTGAGGATCGAACGCAGGATGCGACGACGCACGACCCGTCAGCTCCGGTGCGTGTCGGTGTTGAGGCGAAAGCCCACCCCGCGCACGGTGACGATGCGCCGCTCGGCCATCGGGCCCTCGTCGCCGATCTTGCGGCGCAGCCAGGACATGTGCATGTCGAGGGTCTTGGAACCGCGCAGGTCGGCATCGCCCCACACCTCGCGCAGGATCGTCTCGCGGCCGACCACCTGACCGGCCCGGTCGATGAGCACCTTGAGCAGCTCGTACTCCTTGTTGGCCAGGTTCACCTCGGCACCGTTCACCAGCACGCGGCGCGCCGCCGGTTCCAGCCGGATGCCGCCGACCTCCACCGCGTCGTCACCGATTCCGCTGCGCCGCAACAGAGCTCGCACGCGGGCGAGCAGTTCGGCGAGGCGGAACGGTTTGCCGACGTAGTCGTCGGCGCCCGCGTCGAGCCCGACGACGAAGTCGACCTCGTCGGTGCGCGCGGTGAGCATCAGCACCGCGATGTCGGCGCCGCCCGCGCGTACCTGCCTGCATACCTCGAGCCCGTCCATTCCGGGCAGGCCGAGGTCGAGGATCAGCAGGTCGTGGTTGCCTTCGAGAGCGCGCCGCAGCACCGCCGGGCCGAAGCGTTCGACGGTGACGGTGTAGCCCTCACGCCCCAGTGCGCGCGACAGGGGTGCGGCGATCGCCTCGTCGTCCTCGGCCAGAAGTACTGCGGTCATGTGCCCAGGTTAAGTGGTCTGGACCCGCGGCTCACCGGTAGCCGCCACCCCAATGTTGATCGGTCGACGAGCGGCCCGCCTCGAAAACCTGGTGGTAGAGCAGCGAGTGCACCTGCTGCACCTGGGGGATGTCGTCGTATTCGAGCGGCTCCTCCGACGACGACCCGATGATCAGGGTGCCGGTGCCGAGCAGCCGGTCGAAGACGCCGTGACTGAACTGCACGCTGGAGATACGGCTGAGCGGGATGTCGATCCCGGTGTGGGTGAGCACGCCCTCACGCACGAGCACCCGCCGCTGGGTGACGATGAAATGCGTTGATTTCCAGGCGATCACCCGCGCGATCACCCGCCAGGCGATGATCCCGAACCAGATCAGGCCGATGAGCACCAGCAGCACGGTTCGCACGTGCCCGGTGGTGTTGCGCCAGGCCAGCCCGCCGAGGAAACCGGCGAGGGCGGTGGCGACGATGAGCGTGATGATCGGCCAGACCAGCATCTTCCAGTGCGGGTGGCGGTGCAGGATCAGCTGCTCGTCGGGCGCGAGGACATCCTCCGGGTAACCCATATGCGCACAGTACCGCGCGATGACGGTGCATTTCTCGATGCCACGGCGGAGGCGATACTGTGGATTCCGCGCTAGAAGCCAGGTTTTGCCCATTTCTCCTTGCTCGCCAAACGACAGTGGAGGCTCGCGTGACCAAAGCTCTGACTCAGCTCGAAATCCTCACCGCTCTCGAACCCGTCGCCGAACAGAATCTGAACCGGCACCTGTCCATCGCCAAGGACTGGCACCCGCACGACTACGTGCCGTGGGACGAGGGTCGCAATTTCGCCGCGATGGGCGGAATCGATTGGGAGCCGGAACAATCCAAGCTCACCGATGTCGCCAAGGCGGCGATGATCACCAACCTGCTCACCGAGGACAACCTGCCCTCCTATCACCGCGAGATCGCCGAGAA
>NZ_JBPXLK010000021.1:0-111294 GCF_051843015.1 Nocardia sp. JW2 | reverse complement strand
CCCCCAGGGGCCGCGCTCGAGCGCGCCAGCGCTCCAAAAATACAGCCCAATACCTTTGTGGTGCACAAAACACCGAGCGCTTTAGCCCACCATCCTCAGTACTCCAAATAACTCACCCGTCGAGGTAGATCGTCACACTCTCGATACGCGAAGAGCCCGGCGCGAAATCCACGAACACCACCCCACCCGACTCCCCCGTCCGCACACTGACACTCACCGTCCGCCCGGCCGCGATCATCTTGTCCCACTGCATAGACCGCACCATCTCACCGAATTCCGCAGGGCTCAACGTGTCCCCCGACGCCACCCGCACGCTCGCCCGCCCGAGCAACTCCTGAACCGGCCCCGAGTCCCCACGAGCCGCCGCGACGAACAACCCCCGCACGATCCGCTTCCCGTGCCCACCCACCCCACGCAACGCCCGCATCATCCCCATCGCCCCACCCACCCCGAGCTCCCCGACCAGCCGCGGACCGAGTTTCGCCCCCGCGAGCACACCGGCCGACCCGGTCCGCATCAACCGCGCGACCATCACCCCCAACTCCCAGTGCGCGGCGAGCCGGATGATCCGCCACCCACCATCGGACGCCACCAGGTCGTAGCGCAGATGCATCGGCACGACAACGGTCGCGCCCGTCGACATGGTCGTCTCGATGTGCAGGTCGCGCACCACCGTGTGCCCGGCGACGATGTCGCGCTCGACGCGAAAGGCGATGGTGTTGGGCGCGATGAAGACGTTGTAGAAGCGCGAGATCGCCTCGGGCCCGATGTGCGCGCGCGAGCCGTAGGGGTCGTGCACCGCCGCCTGCTCGGCGAACAACCCGACCCAGGCGGTCTTGTCGTGGGCTGCCACGGCGCGCGGGGATGCCAGCACCGCCGCCAGCAGGTCTTCAGCGGTCCGGTCGAGCGGCATCTGCGTCCTCCATTGTCGCGTTTCCCCTGCGCGATCCATGATAGAACGTGTTCTAGTTTTGCGTCGGCGATCGTGCCGGACGCCTGGACAGAGGATCTCGATGGACTGGTACACCGGGAACACGACCTACGACACGGTGCTGACCATCGCGTTCGGCTTCGCCGCGTTCGTCATCGTCGGCGGGCTGTTCGCGCAGAGCCCGTACGGCCGCTTCGCCTCGAACGCGGTGGGCTTCAATCTGAATCCGAAGCTGGGCTGGTGGCTGATGGAGTTGCCCGCGACCGTGGTGTTCGCGGTGTTCTACCTGAGCGGACCCGACCGCTTCGAGCCCGTCCCGCTGGTGCTGGCCGCCATCTGGGTGCTGCACTACGGCAATCGCGGCTGGTTCTTCCCGCTGTCGATCCGGCAGGTGCCGGGCAAGAAGAGCACCTTCAATGTGTCGGTGGTCGGAGCGGGCGTGTTCGTGACGGCGCTGCACGGCTATCTCAACGGCGCGTTCTTCAGCAACGACTACAAGAACCAGTACGGCACCGCCTGGCTCACCGACCCGCGTTTCCTGATCGGGCTGGTCGTGTACCTTGGCGGGTTCGTGCTGCTGGTGCGGTCGGAGTCGATCGTGCGGAATCTGCGGGACAAGAACGACCCGGGCGCCGCCGAGTACCGCGTCCCGCACGGCGGCGGTTTCCGCTTCGTCAGCAGCCCGGCCTATCTCGGCGAGCTGATCGCGTGGGCCGGTTTCGCACTGCTCACCTGGTCGTTGGCCGGTGTGGCGATCTTCTTGATCACCGCTGGCAACCTGGTGCCGCGCGCCTTTGCGACACACCGTTGGTATCGCGAGAAGTTCGCCGACTACCCCACGAACCGGAAAGCCTTGATCCCCGGCGTGATCTGAGAACGGCCGGTGACCCCGGTGGGTCACCGGCCGTTTGCACTTAGTTCTTGGGGAACTTCAGCTGGGACAGGTCGATTCCCTCGAGACCGGGCGGCAGTTGGTCGAGACCGGGCGGCATCTGCGAGAGATCCATCCCCGGCGGCATACCGGCCGGCATACCGGGGAACCCACCGCGCATCTTCGGCGGCGTGGGCCCGCGCCCACCCTTCTTGCCCTTCTTACCCTTCTTGGTGTTGCCGCGGCGCCCGCCGGGCAGACCCATCTGACGGCCCATCATGGCCATCATCTTCTTGGCCTCGAAGAACCGGTCGACGAGCTGGTTGACCTCGGAGACCTGCACGCCCGAACCGTTGGCGATGCGCAGCCGGCGGGAGGCGTTGATGATCTTCGGGTTGTCGCGCTCGGCGGGGGTCATCCCGCGGATGATGGCCTGCACGCGGTCGAGCTGCTTGTCGTCGACCGCCGCGAGCGCGTCCTTCATCTGACCCGCGCCGGGCAGCATGCCGAGCAGGTTGCCGATCGGGCCCATCTTGCGGATGGCGAGCATCTGGTCGAGGAAGTCCTCGAGAGTGAGCTCACCGCTGCCGATCTTGCGTGCGGTCTCCTCGGCCTGCTTGGCGTCGTAGACCTGTTCGGCCTGCTCGATGAGGGTGAGCACGTCGCCCATGCCGAGGATGCGCGAGGCCATCCGGTCGGGGTGGAAGACGTCGAAGTCCTCGAGCTTCTCACCGGTGGAGGCGAACATGATGGGCGCGCCGGTGACATTGCGCACCGACAGCGCGGCACCACCGCGCGCGTCACCGTCGAGCTTGGTGAGCACGACACCGGTGAAGCCGACACCGTCGCGGAAGGCCTCGGCGGTGCTCACCGCGTCCTGACCGATCATCGCGTCGAGCACGAAGAGGGTCTCGTCGGGGTTCACGGCGTCGCGGATGCCCGCGGCCTGGCGCATGAGTTCTTCGTCGATGCCGAGGCGACCGGCGGTGTCGACGATGACCACGTCGTACTGCTTGGCCTTGGCCTCTTCGATACCGCCCGCGGCGACCGCGACCGGGTCGGCGGCGGTGATGCCGAGCGGGTTCTCGCCACCGCCGATGGAGGTGCCGCCGTGCGGGGCGAACACGGGCACGCCCGCGCGCTCACCGACGACCTGCAGCTGGGTGACGGCGCCGGGACGCTGGAGGTCACAGGCCACGAGCAGCGGCTGGTGGCCCTGGCCCTTGAGCCATTTGGCGAGCTTGCCCGCGAGGGTGGTCTTACCGGCACCCTGCAGACCGGCCAGCATGATGACCGTCGGCGGGTTCTTGGCCAGGTTGAGGCGCCGGGTCTCACCACCGAGGATGGCGACGAGTTCCTCGTTGACGATCTTGACGACCTGCTGGGCCGGGTTGAGCGCCGCGGAGACCTCCGCGCCCTTGGCGCGTTCCTTCACATTGGCGATGAACCCGCGCACCACGGGCAGCGCCACGTCGGCTTCGAGGAGGGCGAGGCGGATCTCGCGCGCGGTGGCGTCGATGTCGGCCGGTGACAGCCGCCCCTTACCGCGCAGATCCTGCAGTGCACCGGTAAGCCGGTCGGACAGGGATTCGAACACCGATCGCGCTCCTGATCTGAAAGGGACCTCTATTGCCCTCCCAGGGTAATGGGTGTTATTCCCCGGAGCGCACGTGCGGTGGCGCGGTGCGGCGCAATTCGTGGTTCTCGATGTTGACCAGGTACACCGCCTCGCGCCCGGTGAGGCCGAGCTCACGCGAGAGCGCCTCGATCCGGTTCCACTCGGATTCGGCGGAATCGGTGTGGTGGGCGGTGGTCGAGGCGATGGTCATCGCGGCCAGGGCCTGAGCACCGGTGAGGGTGCGGCCCGGCAACCACGAAACCACCCACAGGTCACCGCCGACGCAGCGCGCGATGTGCGCGGTCGCGTCGCTGGTCATCATCGATGCGGAGACGACTTCGATAGCCACGGATCAGCTCCCCTCGAACGAGTGACAGCCGGACCTTTCGAATGCTATAGGTCGTGTTTCGACTTATCGGGCAGCGAGTAACCAATACGTAGCAACCCGATAGCAATCGGTGAGTAAACCGTGTCCTAACGTTTCAGGCGTCCGAACCGATGTCGGTGGGCTGCGGCGGGGGTGCCGGGCGGGGAACCACGTCCAGAACGGCCTTTTCGATCCGTTCGCGCAGGACGGGGCTGTCGGCGTCACCGAGTTCGAGGCAGAACGCGTCGACCACGGCCGTGCCCATCGTGACGACCTTGGCCCAGCGCACATTCGCGCCCGCCGCGGCGAACGCGCCCGCGAGCCTACTGAGCAACCCGACCCGGTCCTCGGCGCGCAATTCCAGGATCACCTGTCCCGGTGCGGGTGCGGACTGCCAGATCAGGCGTGGCTGGGCGCGCGCGTAGCGGCCGACGGTCTCGGTCTCGCGTTTCGCCAGCGCCGCTTGCAGATCCAGCGCACCGCTGATGGCCCGGATCAGTTCCTGGCGGAGCAGACCCGCGTCGGGTGGGTCGCCGAACTTGGGGGTGACGACGAAGGTGTTGATCGCCGATTCGCCCACCCCGCCGAGCGAGGCCGACAGCACCCGGAGCGAATGCAGCGCCAGCACGCCCGCCGCGTCGGCGAGCAGACCCGGCTCGTCGGGCGCGATGACGGTGACCACGTGGGTGTGTTTGCCCTCCCCCGCGCTCAGCGTCACGTGCACACCGCCGGCTTCCGCCTTGGCGACCAGGTCGGGGTCGATCGGTTCCGGTTGCGGCAGCGGCTCTCCCGCCATCACCAGCCGGCATCGGCGAACCAGTTCGCCGATCAGCGAGGCCTTCCAGTCGCCCCACACACCGGGACCGGTCGCCATCGAGTCGGCTTCGGCCAGGGCGTGCAGCAATTCGAGCAGACCCACGTCGCCGCCGAGCGCGTCGACCACGTGGCCGACGGTGGCCGGGTCGTCGAGGTCGCGCCGCGTGGCGGTGTCGGGCAGCAGCAGATGGTGGCGCACGATGGCACTGAGAGTTCGCACGTCCGAGGGCCACAGGCCGAGCCTGCGCCCGATGTGGGTGGCCAGTTCGGCGCCGACCACGCTGTGGTCGCCGGTGCGTCCCTTGCCGATGTCGTGCAGCAGCGCGCCGAGGATCAGTAGATCGGGACGGGCCACGCGGGTGCTGAGTCCGGTGGCGTAGGCGACGGTTTCCATGAGGTGGCGGTCGACGGTCCAGGTGTGCAGCGCGTCGCGCGGTGGCAGGTCGCGGACCGCACCCCATTCGGGAAAGAGCCTGCCCCACAAGCCTGTTCGGTCCAGGGCCTCCACCGCGTCGATCGCGCCGCGGCCCGCGCCGAGCAGTACGAGCAGGTCGTCGAGTGCGTCCTTGGGCCAGGGTTCGCGCAGTTCGGGGGCGTCTTCGGAGAGCCGGTTGAGGGTGGTCGCCGACATCGGCAGTCCGGTCTGGGCCGAGGCGGCGGCGACGCGCAGGATCAGGCCGGGGTCGCGTTGCGGGCGGGCGTCGCGGGCGAGGACCACCTCACCGGCGTGCTCGACCACGTCTTCGTCGAGCGGACGGCGCACCGGGAGGCGGCGCAGCCGGGCCAGTCCGCGCCGTGGCAGCGCGTTCGCGGCGGTGCGCAGACCCACGTCGGTCGAATAGCTCACCGTGCGTGCCGAATCGGTGAGGGTGCGGGCCAGGTCGAACCGGTCGCCGATGCGCAGGGCGGCACCGATCTCGTCGGCGTCCTGTGCGCGTAACTGGTCGCGGGCGCGGCCGGCCACGCGGTGCAGCTCGGTGCGCACGTCGAGCAGGCGGCGGTGCGCCTGTTTCAGGCCGCCGCCGGGCACCTCGGGGCCCAAACCCGGTACGGCGTCGGTCAATTGGGCGATGGCGAGGGCGTCGAGCAGCTGGATGTCACGCAGCCCGCCGCGACCGTTCTTCAGATCGGGTTCAGCGCGGTGGGCGATCTCGCCGCTGCGCTGCCAGCGGGTGTTCGCCTGCGCGATGAGGTCGTCGAAGCGGGAACGGATGCCGGTGCGCCATTCCCGGCGCACCCCACCGATGAGCAGGTTGCTCAGATCCTCGTCGCCGACGATGTGGCGGGCCTCGAGCATGCCGAGCGCGGCGATGGTGTCGTCGGCGGCCACCCGAAGCGCCTGCGGCACCGTGCGCACGCTGTGGTCGAGTTTGATGTGGGCGTCCCACAGGGGATACCAGAGCTGATCGGCCACCTCGGCCACCACGGACTGGTCGACCCCGTCGTGCAACAGCACCAGATCGAGATCGGAATAGGGCAGCATCTCGCGCCTGCCGAGCCCGCCGACGGCCACCAGGGCCAGCCCACTGTCGGGGGTGATGCCGAGTTCGTTGCCCTTGCTGGTGAGCCACAGGTCGAACAGGTCGACCAGCGCCGCGCGCAGCGCCTGTGGGTCGAGCCGCGGATTACGGGTGCCCGCGCCTTCGAGCAGCGCCGCTCTGGCCTTCACCAGGTCGGCCGCCGCGTTGTTCTGTGTTCCACCCTTGCGCTGTTCCACTGCCCCACCACCCATTCATGCGGGCGGCCCCGCCCCGACCGAATCCGGTAGGAGCGGGGCCGCTCGATCGTTCGCCGTGCGACTGCGGCGAATTACAGTGCGTCGGTACCGCGTTCGCCGGTGCGGACCCGGATGATCGTGTCCACCGGGGTCACCCACACCTTGCCGTCACCGATCTTGCCGGTGCGTGAGGCCTCGACGATCACCTCGACGACCTTCTCCACCGAGGCATCGTCGACGACGACCTCGACGCGCACCTTCGGTACGAAGTCGACGGAGTACTCCGCGCCTCGGTAGACCTCGGTGTGCCCCTTCTGGCGGCCGTAGCCCTGGACTTCGCTGACGGTCATGCCGAGCACGCCTGCCTGTTCCAGCCCGGTCTTGACGTCTTCGAGCGTGAACGGTTTGACGATTGCCGTAACCAGTTTCATGTTCGTCATGCCTCCTTGACGAGCGAGCGTGCCGTGCCACCCACAGCAGCGAAATCGTAAGCGGTTTCCGCGTGCTCGGACTCGTCGAGGCCCGCGGCCTCGGACTCTTCACTGGCGCGCAGGCCGATCGTGAACTTGATCGCGTACGCGATGACGGCCGTGGCGACCAGCGAGTAGGCCAGAACCACGAAGGCACCGACAGCCTGCAGCTTCAACTGCTCGACCCCACCACCGTAGAACAAGCCGGCGACGCCCGCCGGGGCTTCGCTGGTAGCGACGAGACCGACCATCAGGGTGCCGACCAGACCACCGACCAAGTGGACGCCGACCACGTCGAGCGAGTCGTCGAAGCCGAAGCGGAACTTCAGGCCGACGGCGAGGGCACACAGCGCACCGGAGACGACACCGATGGCCAGGGCGCCGATCACGTTCACCGAGGAACACGCCGGGGTGATAGCGACCAGACCCGCGACGATGCCCGAGGCGGCGCCGAGGGAGGTGGGGTGACCGTCGCGGATCTTCTCCACGAGCAGCCAGGCCATCATCGCCGCGGCGGTGGCGATGGTCGTGGTGAGGAAGGTGGCACCGGCGATACCGTTGGCGCCGAGGGCCGAACCCGCGTTGAAGCCGTACCAGCCGAACCACAGCAGACCGGCGCCGAGCATCACGAAAGGCAGGTTGTGCGGACGGAACGGGGTCTTGGGCCAGCCCTTGCGCTTGCCGAGGATCAGGCACAGCACCAGACCGGCGGCGCCGGCGTTGATGTGGACCGCGGTACCACCGGCGAAGTCGATGGCCTTGAGGTTGTTGGCGATCCAGCCGCCGGCCTCGGCGGTGTAACCGTCGAAGGCGAACACCCAGTGCGCGACGGGGAAGTAGACGACGGTGGCCCAGATTCCGGCAAAGACGAGCCACGAACCGAACTTCAGGCGGTCGGCGACCGCCCCCGAGATGAGGGCGACCGTGATGATCGCGAACATGAGCTGGAAGGCCACGAAGACCGTGAGCGGGATACCCGAGGTGATCGGGGCCGTCGGGTCCTCCGGGGTCGCGGTGAACAGCGGGATGCCCGGGGAATCGGCGGCGGTGCCACCGAAGATGCTCTTCAGACCGAAGTACTGGAGCGGGTCACCGACCAGGTTGCCCTTGTCCTCGCCGAACGCCATGGAGAACCCGTATAGACACCACAGGACGGTGACCAGTCCCATGGCCGAGACGCTCATCATGATCATGTTCAGCACGTTCTTGCCACGGACCATGCCGCCGTAGAAGAACGCCAAACCCGGCGTCATCAACAGCACGAGCGCTGCCGACGCCAGCATCCAAGCGGTATCACCGGTATCCGGTGTACCGATCAATGGAAATGCCACCTTGTCTTCCTCCTCATCTCGGGCCTCGCCGATGACGGCAAAAGGACCTGTACAGAAGGGTCGCGACTTGGTGTTTCATCCGTTGAGCTGTGGTGTTTCACCTGCGTGAACGGATCGGCCACTTGTGTTGCCACCAGGTTTCGCGAGTTTCGCCACAGCTTGGCAGCTCACCGTGAGCTCGGGTCGCAGGTGCGGTTTGCCGCCCGTTCGCGCGGCGGGTCGCCGGTGCGTACCTGCCCTGGACACAGCACTGCCCGCCCGGTTCGCGGTGACCGGGCGGGCAGTGTCGTAGTGCTAGGAAGTGCCGCCGAGCAGGGCGTCGACGAAGGCGCTCGGTTCGAACGGGGCCAGATGGTCGGCGCCCTCGCCCAGGCCGACGAGCTTCACCGGAACACCGAGTTCGTGCTGTACCTGGAACACGATGCCGCCCTTGGCGGTGCCGTCGAGTTTGGTGAGCACCACACCGGTGATGTCGACGACGTCGGCGAACACGCGCGCCTGCATCAGGCCGTTCTGGCCGACGGTGGCGTCGAGGACCAGCAGCACCTCGTCGACCTCCGCCTTCTTCTCCACCACCCGCTTGACCTTGCCCAGCTCGTCCATCAGGCCGGTCTTGGTGTGCAGGCGACCCGCGGTGTCGATGAGCACCGCGTCGACACCGCGATCGATGCCCGCGGTCACCGCGTCGAAGGCGACGGCGGCGGGGTCGGCGGCTTCCTTGCCGCGCACGGTCTCGGCGCCGACCCGTTCGCCCCAGGTCTGCAACTGGTCGGCGGCGGCGGCGCGGAAGGTGTCGGCGGCGCCGAGCAGGACCCGGCGGCCGTCGGCGACGAGCACGCGGGCGAGCTTGCCGGTGGTGGTGGTCTTGCCGGTGCCGTTCACGCCGACGACCAGCAGGATGGCCGGTTTGTCGCCGTGCGGCAGCGCGTGGATGGACCGATCGAGTTCGGGGCGAAGCGCCTCGATGAGCACGTCACGCAGGGCGGCGCGGGCCTGTTCGGGGGTGCGCACGCTGCGCGCGGCCATCTCCTCGCGCAGCCGGGTGACGATGGCGGCGGTGCTCGCGGTGCCGATGTCGGCGAGGACGAGGGTGTCCTCGATCTCCTCCCAGGAGTCCTCGTCGAGGTCACCGCCGCCGAGCAGGCCGAGCAGGCTCTTGCCGACGGCGTTCTGCGAGCGGGCGAGGCGACCGCGCAGGCGGACGAGGCGACCGGTGGTCGGGTCGATCTCCTCGATCTCGGTGGCGACCTCGGGCTGGGCCGGGGCGGTGCTCGGCGCTTCGGGTGCCGGAGCAGGGGTGACCGGCGGCGCGGTGTCCGCCGGAGTGGCCTTCGGCGCGGTCTTCGGTGTCTCGGTCGGCGCGACCTCGGTAGGCGCGTCGGTCGTCGGCGCGGTGTCGGTAGGCGCGGTCTCGGCGGGCGGGGCCGTCGTGGGTGTGGTGTCCGGCGCGGGTTCGGTGGGCGCCACCGGAGTCGTGAGCGAGGAGGCGTCGTCCGGGACGACCACCGGCTCCTCGACCGACACGTCGCCCTCGGGCAGCGGCACATCGGTGATATTGCGGCGCGGGGCGTCGCGGGGGACGGCGGCGTCGTCACCGACGTGCGGTTGCCCCTCGGTGTCGGTGCGCTCGACGCGCGGCAGGGGTTCCGGACGCGGCGCGGTAGCCGTCGACCCGCCCTGGGTGAAGCTGAATCCGCCGGACGCCGTGTAACCACCGGAGCGGTCCGTCAACTCCTTGTCCGGCTCGGGCGGCGCCAGCGAAATCTGGCGGCGCTTGTACAGGACGAAACCCGCGACGAGCGCCACCAGCAGCACGGCGGCGATCGCGGCGATCAGGATCCACGCTTGCGAACTCACTCGGCCGAGTCTATTCGGCTGCCTCGTCGCGGCACGTCGGCGGCGTCGTCCCGGCGGGTCGGGCGCGGGTTTCGGAGGTGTTCGCCGATCGGCGGAAACACTACAGATTCGTTGTCCTGCGGAACTTCTGGCGTTTCACCCATAGGATCGGCGGAGTGACCGATCGAAACGTGCTTGGGGGGCCGCTGGAAGAGTGCGGCACCGATCCTCTCACGGGCTTCTACCGGGACGGCTGCTGCAGCACCGGTCCGGAGGATCTCGGCAGCCACACCGTGTGCACCGTGGTGACGGCGGAATTCCTGGAACATCAGGCATCCATCGGCAACGACCTCAGCACCCCGCGCCCGGAGAACAACTTCCCCGGCCTGCAGCCGGGCGACCGCTGGTGCGTGGTCGCGGTCCGGTGGCTGCACGCCCACGAGGACGGTGTCGCCGCGCCGGTGGTCCTGGCCGCGACCCACGAGAATGCCCTCGAGGTCATCTCGATGGACATCCTGCGCAAATACGCCGTCGACGTCCCCGACGACGTCAGCGACCTGCTGTAGACGCTCACGCGCGGCGCAGCCGCGGGGAGTTCGACGAGCTGCGGAGCCGGTGGGCTTTCTGGCGACAGGCCGGGGAACAGTAGCGAGCCGGTCTGCCGATCGCCGGGCGGTGGACGGGTGCGCGGCAGACGGGGCATGGCGCCGGGCTTTCGCTACGTCTCGCCATTTCGTCACGGTCGGTTTTCGCGAGTTCCGTTACGGCTGAGGACGGGGTCCGCAGGGCGTCGAGGATGAGCGCGACGGCGGGTGCGACGGGCTCGCCGGTCTGCCGATGCCGTTGGATTGCAACGCATCCGGTGAAGATATCCAGCACGTCGGTGACGGTCACCTCCGCGCGGACCGCGCCCTGACGCTGGGCCGCGACGAGCAGCGCACCGACGGCACGGTGGAAACGCTCGCCCGCGCCGCGAAGCAGCGCGCGAGGCCAGCCGTCGTCGGATTGCACCAGGTCGCAGAGGTCTTTGTTGCCCGGCGTCGTCACGATCACATGGGTGCACAGGGCGAAGAAGGCCGCGCCGGGGTCCGGATCGGCCAGGTGTTCGGCGGCCAGGGCCGCCAACCTGTCGACCCGCTCCTGCATCACCGCTTCCAGCAGCGCGGTTTTCGTGGGGAAATGGCGGTGAACGGTGCCCGCGCCCACGCCGGCGCGGCGGGCCACCTCCATCAGCGAGACGCTGGTGCCGCGTTCGGCCAAGGCGCGCTGAGCGGCCGCCAGGATCAGCGCCCGGTTGCGGCGCGCGTCGGCCCGGACCGCTGGTTCCGTGCCGTCTGGGACCGTCATTTCGTTACCCCTTCCCCACTTCGGACGTGGCATACCCGGTCGTCGCGCCCGTACCGTCCGCAATACGGGTCGACCGACCCGATTGTAGACACAGGATCGATCACGAAACGGAGCTCCTCCGCCATGACGTCAGCACTTCCCGTCCTGATCACCGGCGCCACCGGCAAGCAGGGCGGCGTCACCGCCCGCACACTGCTCGCCGACGGCCACCGGGTTCGCGCGCTCGTGCGTGACCCGCACTCCCCCGCCGCACGCGACCTGGCCGAGGTGGGTGCCGAACTGGTCGTCGGCGACTTCGACGACCCTGCCTCGCTGCGCATCGCGGCGAAGGGCACTCGGGCCGTATTCCTCATCCCGCCCGCCGACTACGGGCCGAGCGGGTGGACCGCGGGTGACGAAGCCCGCCGCGGTATCGCCATGATCGAGGCGGCCCGCGCTGCCGACGTCGACCAGCTCGTGTTCTCCGGAATCGCCACCATGGGCCCGGCCGAGTCGTGGGGGCAGGAGGGCAAGCGCCGGATCGAGGACGCGATCCGCGCGGCGGGGTTGGGCTACACCCTGTTGCGGCCGGTGCGGTTCATGGAGAACTACCTGATGCACGGCTCACCGGTGGACGGCATCCGGGCAGGTGGGGAGCACCGCCACCTGTTCCCGGCCGACCGTCCGTTGCAGATGATCGCGCTCGACGACATCGCCGCCTTCGCCGCGCTCGCGTTCGCGGACCCGGACGGTTGGCACGGTCGTGAACTGGAGCTGGCCAGCGAGGCGATCACGCCCACCGAGGCGGCCGCCGCCATCTCGGTCGCCACCGGCCGCCCGATCCACTACCGCGAGGTCACCGAAGCCGAGGCCGCGGCGATCGGACCCCAGCTCGCCAACACCTGGCGGCTCATCCGCGAAACCGGTGGCTGGCACGCCGATCTGGCAGCCCTGCGCGCCCTCCACCCGGGCCTGACGAGCCTGCCGGACTGGCTGGCCCGCGGCGGTGCCGACCGCATCGCCGCCCAGATGGACGTGACGGCGTGATCGTCAGGCCGGAGCGGACGCCTCGACCGGGGCGGCGGCACGGGTGAGTCGCTGGGAGATCACCTGGGTGATGCCGTCACCGCGCATACTCACGCCGTAGAGGGCGTCGGCGATCTCCATGGTCGGCTTCTGGTGGGTGATGACGATCAGCTGGCTCTTCTCGCGCAGCTGTTCGAACAGGCCGATGAGGCGGCGCAGGTTGGTGTCGTCCAGGGCGGCTTCCACCTCATCCATCACATAGAACGGGGAGGGGCGCGCGCGGAAGATGGCGACCAGCAGCGCCACGGCGGTCAGCGACTTCTCGCCACCGGAGAGCAACGACAGCCGCTTGACCTTCTTGCCCGGCGGCCGGGCCTCGACCTCGATGCCGGTGGTGAGCATGTCGGACGGGTCGGTGAGCACGAGCCGGCCCTCGCCGCCGGGGAACAGCTTCGCGAACACCCCGACGAATTCGCGCTCCACGTCGGCGTAGGCCTCGGTGAACACCTGCAGGATGCGGGCGTCGACTTCGGCGACCACGTCCAGGAGGTCCTTGCGGGCGTTCTTGACGTCCTCGAGCTGGGTGGCGAGGAAGTTGTAGCGTTCCTCGAGGGCCGCGAACTCTTCCAGTGCGAGCGGATTGACCTTGCCGAGGGTGGCGAGGTCCTTCTCGGCGCGTTTGGCGCGGCGCTCCTGGGTGGCGCGGTCGTAGGGCATCGGCTGCGGCGCGGTGACCTGCTCGCCGCGCTCCTTGGCGTCCTCGTATTCCTGCATCTCCAACGCCGACGGCGGCAACGGCACATCGGGACCGTATTCGGCGACCAGATCGGCCAGCGCGATACCGAACTGTTCGGAGATGGTGGTCTCGAGCTGTTCGATGCGCAGCGCCGCTTGGGCTTTGGCCACCTCGTCGCGGTGCACGGCGTCGGTGAGCTGGGCCAGCTGGGTGTTCAGGGCGCGCGCCCGTTCCTTGACCTGTTCCACGGCGGACGCCACTTCCCCACGGCGCCGGACCAATTCGTCGCGCCGAGCGGCGGCCGCAGCCACCACCTGCTCGAGTTCCTTCGCGATCTTGGCACCGGACTCGGCCACCGCCGCCGCGACGGCGGCCGCCTGCCTACGCGCGGCCTGCGCCCGCTCGGCCCGCGCCCGCGCCTCCCGCTCGGCACGTGCGGCGCGACGCAACGAATCCGCTTTGCCCCGAACGGATTCCGCTCGCTCCTCAGCGGTCCGCACCGCCAGTCGTGCCTCGACCTCCATGGTCCGTGCCTCGGCGAGCGCGGCGGCGGCTTCCTCGCGGGCACGTCCGGCGGTCTCGGTTCCGGCGGTGCCGTAGCTGTCGTCGCTGTCGTCGTGCTCGGTTTCGGCGTGGCGCAGCCGGTCCTCGAGCTCGGCGAGGGAGGCGAGGGACTTCTCCCTGGTCGCTTCGGCCTCGGCGCGCTGGGCGGTGAGTCGTTCGCCCTCGGTCTGCGCGGCGCGCGCGGTCTGCCCCACCCGGGCGAGCCGGTCGTAGATGGCCAGCAGCGCCTGATCGGATTCGTGCAGCGCCATCAGCGCGTGGTCGGCGGCCTCTTTGCGATCGGTCTGCTCCGCGAGCGCACCGGCCAGCGCGGCCTCGAGCTCTTCGGCGCGGCGCTGCGCGGCGGCCAATTCGGCGGTTGCGGCGTCGATGTCGGCCTGGATCTCGAGCTGACTCGGCATCCGCTCGGAACCGCCGATGACCCACCCCGACCCGGCCAGATCACCGTCACGGGTGACGACCCGCAGTTCCGGTCGCTCGGCAGCCAGCGCCGTGGCAGCTGCCAGATCGTCGACGACGACAACACCTGCGGTGAGCGCGGCCAACGCGGACCGCACCTGCGCGGCACCGTCGACGACATCAGCGAGCCACCTGGCCCCTCCGGGCAGCGGCGCACGCTCAGCGTCTGCCGAGAGCGCACGACCTCGACCCGACCCCACCGAACTACTCCCGGCATCGGCAAGATCGCGCGTCACAGTCTCGCCCGCCGACGAGCCGCTCTCAGCAGCGGACGAGGCCGAACTCGCGGTGGCGAAGACGAATGCCACCCGACCACCGTCACCCGCTCGCAGCTCGCGCACAGCCGCATCGGCGGCCGCGGCGGTGTCGGCGGTGATCGCGTCGGCCAGCGGGCCGAGCAAGGCGGCGAGGGCGGCTTCGAATCCCGCTTCCACGCGCAGCAGGCCCGACAGCCGGTCGCCGACGCCGCTCACCCCGTGTTCGAGCAGCCAGGCGGCACCGTCCTTACGGGCCAGGTTCATCTCGAGCGCTTCGATGCGCGCACCGAGCCGGGCGACGAGTTTGCTCGCCTCGCGGTCCTGTTCGCGCAGTTCACGCACCCGTTCGTCGGCCAGTTCCAAGGCGGCGACGGCGTGTTCGTGCTGGGCGTCGAGCCCCTTCTCCCCCGCGTCGAGTTCGCCGAGTTCGTCCTGCACGGTGTCGTATTCGGCCTGGGCGGCCTCGCCGCGGTGCCGGGCATCGGCGATGGCGACCGAGAGCCGCGCGATCTCGGCGTCCACGGACTGCGCGCGGGTGCGCAGTGTCTCCACTTGACCCGAGAGCCTCGCCAGCCCTTCGCGACGGTCGGCGATGGCCCGCACAGCGGCCAGATGCGCCTGCTCGGCGGCCTTGGCGGCGTGTTCGCGGTCGGCCAGCGCTTCCCGCGCGGCCTCGAGCGTTTCGGCCGCCATTTCCACCGCGTACCGCAGTTCGGCTTCCTCGGCCTCGATCCGGTCGGCCTCGGCTTCGAGCTGGTCGGGGTCGCGGCCGGTGCCGACAGGCGCCTCGGTGTGCAGGTTGCGGGCGCGATCGGCGGCGATGCGGATGGTCGCGTTGACGCGTTCGGCCAGCGCGGAGAGCTGGAACCAGGTCTGCGCGGCCGCCTCGGCGCTCGGGCTCAGCCGCGACAACTGGAACTCCTGCTGGGCAAGCGCGGCATTGGCGGCGTCGAGCTCGGACTGCACGTTGATCTGCTGCTCGCGCGCGTAGGCCTCTTTGCTCAGCTGCGACTCGAGTTCGCCGCGCCGGGTCACGAGGTCGTCGGCGGCCAGGCGCAGCCGGGCGTCGCGCAGGTCGGCCTGCACGGTCTGGGCGCGCCGCGCCACCTCGGCCTGCCTGCTGAGCGGTTTGAGCTGGCGGCGCAGTTCGGTGGTGAGGTCGGTGAGGCGGGCGAGATTGGCCTGCATCGCGTCGAGCTTGCGGACCGCCTTCTCCTTGCGCCTGCGGTGCTTGAGCACGCCCGCGGCCTCTTCGACGAACGCGCGCCGGTCCTCGGGCCGCGACTCGAGAATCGCCGAGAGCTGACCCTGTCCGACGATCACGTGCATCTCGCGCCCGATACCGGAGTCCGACAGCAGTTCCTGCACGTCCATCAGGCGGCAGCTGCTGCCGTTGATCTCGTATTCGCCCGCGCCGTCGCGGAACATACGGCGGGTGATGGACACCTCGGCGTAGTCGATGGGCAGCGCGCCGTCGGAGTTGTCGATCGTCAGCGTCACCTCGGCACGCCCGAGGGGTGCACGTCCGCTGGTCCCGGCGAAGATGACGTCCTGCATCTTGCCGCCGCGCAGCGCCTTGGCGCCCTGCTCGCCCATCACCCAGGTGAGCGCGTCGACGACATTGGACTTGCCCGACCCGTTGGGCCCGACGACACAGGTGATGCCGGGTTCGAAGCGCAACGTGGTTGCGGACGCGAAAGACTTGAACCCTTTCAGCGTCAAGCTCTTCAGATGCAACGCCACCCGCCTCTCCGGGAGTTCTGGCCAGACCTAGGTGCGAGAGGGCAAGACACGCGGCCTGCGGTTGGAACATCGCACCGGGCTGTGTTGCCGCCCGTGTGCTCGCGTGAGCCTATCCGATCGCCGTCGTGGCGCCGTGAACCTCCGGCCGGTAGGCGGACGAAGGGTTGACATTACACAGTGGAGGGTGGACGCTTGGTACCAGCAGATCACTGTGTTTGGTGAACGAGAGGTTGTCGGTATGGACATCACCCCCGGCACGCGCGCGTCCGATGCCGAGCGCAATGCGATCGTGGCCCAGTTGAGCACCCACTTGGCCGACGGCAGACTCGATCTGGCCGAGTACGACCAGCGCGTCGCGAAGGTCTACGCGACCACCACCCGCGACGACCTCGCCCTCGTCCTGTCGGACCTGCCTGCCCTCCCGGACAAGCAGCCCGCCACCCCGCCGAAGCAGGCGCCGCGCATCCCCGTGTGGCAGCGCATCGAAGCGGGCAGCTGGCTCGGCGTGAGCATCATCGTGCTGGTCATCTGGGGCCTGATCTCGCTGACCGCGGGCGAACTCACCTACTTCTGGCCCATGTGGGTGATCGGCCCGTGGGGCGCGGTCCTGCTGTTCCGCGTGGTCACCGGCTGGGAGGCCCAGCCGGGCTCGGCCACCCACCTGCGTCAGCTACAGAAGCAGATGAAGCACATCAACCCGCACTAGAGGATCGCGAAGGCCACCACGAGGCCCAGGGCGAAGTGGGCGGCGGCCACGACGAGGACCTCGGGGGTGTAGGTGTCGGCGTGCAGGGTGCGGCCGATGTCGATGCCGGTGACCTTCTCGACCACGCGCACCGAGATCACCTGCGCGACGATGCCGACCAGGCCGAACACGACCGCCGTGATCAGTCCCTGGGTCAGTTTGGCGCCCGGATCGGTGGCCAGCACCGCGAACACGACGATGAACGCCATGCTGATCATGCCCGCGGCCGAGACGATGATCGCGTTGGGCTTGCCCGCGATCACCAGGTCGCGCAGCTTGCCGGGGGTGGTCAGGTCGATGGCGAAGAAGCCGATCAGCATCAGGATCAGGCCGATCAGGCAGTACAGGATGATGGCGCCGACGCCTTCACCGAGCGCACTCCAATAACCCGATTCCAGGGCGAGGGCGGTCATCGTGGTCCTTTCGAAACAGTGTTGTGGTCAGTCGACGATGCGGTGCGGGACGAACGCGGCGCCGTCATCGGTGATGAGGCCCGCGGTCTCGCGGATACCGAGCCCGGCGGCGTTGTCACCGACGACCCACGCCCCGAGCACGGGACGCATGCCGTCGAATTCCGGGAGCGGGTCGAGCAATTGGTAGACGAAGCCCTCGGCGCCGTACACCCCACCGGTCGCGGTTTCCATGCCGGGACCGACGATGGTCATGTTGGCGCCTTCACGGCCGAGCTTGGGTTTGCGGATGTATTCGGTGAGCTCGTGCGGGTCGTCGAGGTAGGCGGGCAACAGGTTCGGGTGGCCGGGATACATCTCCCACAGGATCGCCAGCAGCGCCTTGTTGCTCAGCAGGGTGGTCCACAGTGGTTCGATCCAGGCGGTCTGCGGGATGCTCGCGACGACACGCTTGCCGAAGTCGTCGTCGAGGATCCATTCCCAGGGGTACAGCTTGAAGATCGATTCGATCGGCGCCTCGGCCAGGTCGACGAAGCGGCCGAGTTCGGTGTCGAACCCGACCTCCTCGATCGGCAGCGCGACGGTGTCGAAGCCCGCTTCGGCGGCGGTTTCCTGCATGTAGGCGGTGGTGACGTTGTCCTCGCCGGTGGCGTCGGCACCCGACCAGGTGAAGTGCAGTTCGGTGCCGGGCAGCACGTCACGCAGCTCGCCCCAGCGCTCGACCAGCTTCTCGTGCAGTGAATTCCATTGGTCGCCACCGGGATACATCTGCTGCAACCAGTGCCATTGGATGATGGCCGCCTCGAGCAGCGAGGTAGGGGTGTCGGCGTTGTACTCGAGCAGTTTGGCAGGACGGCGTGCGTCGTAGCGCAGGTCGAACCGGCCGTACACGTAAGGGTCGCTGCGCCGCCAGGATTCGGCGATCGGGCCCCAACTCCATTCGGGCAGACCGAAATCGGCGTACCGCTCGGTGAGCACCACGTGTTCGGCCGCGTGCAGACACATCGACTGCAGCAGTTCCACATCGGCTTCCAGCGCGAGGATCTCGTCCATCGAGAACTCGTAGTGCACTGATTCGTCCCAGTAGGGCCGTGGCTGACCGCTGGCATCGCGGCCGGGCACGCCGTAGACGAGTCCCTGGCTCTCGATGATCTGCTGCCAGCCCGGCCGGGGCGTACTCGCGACACGTCGCACTAAGACCCACTCCCGCCGGACTTGCTGCCCAGGCCACCGCGCTGAACGGTGGTGCCGGACTTGGTCTTGATCTCGGCGTTGCGCGGTTTCACCGAGGTGCCCCCGCTCGGCGGCCGGCCGATGGTGGCGTTGCCGCCGTAGTGGTAGCGGTACTGCGGCCAGCCGAGCAGGATCAGGCTGCCCATGCCACCGGAGCTGTCGCTGCGGAAGTTGGTCTTGCCGTCGCCACAGTGCTCGTCCGGGACGACGACCTCCTGGCCGTTCTGGTCGATCTGCACGCAGGAGGCGGTGACCTGTTCGGGCGCGTTGACCGCCCGGTAGGCGAGGTAGCCGCCGCCGACGAGGGCCGCGACACCGACTACGGCGACACCGCCGATCATCACCCGTTTCCTGGTGCGGCGCTTGGCTTCCGCGGCTTCGGCGGCGGCCCGTTCGGCCTGCTCGGCCTGTTTGCGTGCCTTCTCCCGCGCCCGTGCCTCGGCGACCGTCGGCGGGCGGGGCTGGGTGCGGCCCGGTTCCTGCCTGGCCACCCGGCCGGGACGTGGTTGCGGCGGTTGTTGCGGTGGCGGGGGCCAGGTGGGCGGCGTGCCCGCGGGCTGTTCCGGCGGGGTCGGGGCCGCGCCGGACTCGGGCGGGGTCCAGGGCGATGATCCGCCCGGCTCGTCCGGCTGGTCGGGCGAACCAGGGTTGTGTGTGCTCACTGCCGCCTAACCCCCGAAGTCACTTCTACCGCTCCTCGAATCCGGTCATGTCACCGCGCGCGGGCTCCCAGCTTTCCACAACCAGGTCGACCCGCCCAGGCGCCTTGCCGGACCGTAGCAGTTCCAGCAACTTCTCGCCCGAGGTTCGTTGTCCCTCGGCCACCACGTGGACCCGTCCGTCGGCATGGTTGCGCGCGTACCCGGTGAGACCGAGCTCCAGTGCACGCGAGCGTGTCCACCAGCGGAAACCCACACCCTGGACGTACCCGTGGACCCACGCGGACAGTCGGACAGGTTCGGTCACAGCGGCTCCTCGGGGTCAGGCGTCGATGTCGAAGTTCAAGGTCACCTTGGTGCCCGCCTTGAGTGTGCGACCGACGGTGCACACCTTGTCGACGGCGCGCTGCACGGTGACGAGCAGCCGTTCGCGGGCCTCTTCGTCGAGTTCGGACAGTTCGAGCTCGAACACCTCGTCGAGCTGCGGGTACAGCTCGTTCTCGCGGTCGGCGTCGCCGGAGACACGGATGGTCGCGTCGAAGTCGTCGCCGAGGCGACGCGAGAGCGGCAGGTCGGAGCTGAGCCCGGTGCACGCGGCGAGGGCGATCTTCAGCAGCTCACCGGGGGTGAACGCGCCGGGCACACCCTGCGAGGCGATCAGTACTTCGGCGCCACGGTTGCTGCGTCCGGTGTAGGCCCGGGTTCCGGTGCGCTCGACCCACAGTTCGACGGGCGCGGTGGTCACGGGTGCGTTCTGCTCAACTGCCATAGGCCTGATCCTGCCATCCTCGTGGGGAACAACTCACGCCTGGGAACGTCGGCACCGCGACCGTCATTCCGGTGAGTGACGCCGCGCACCCTGTCCCACGACCGTCTCACTCGTGGAAGCGGTAGCCCATGCCTGGTTCGGTGAGCAGGTGGCGGGGATGGGCGGGGTCGTCCTCGAGTTTGCGGCGCAGCTGGGCGAGATAGACCCGCAGGTAGTGGGTTTCGGTGGCATACGCCGGGCCCCACACCTCGCGCAGTAATTCCTTGCGGCCCACCAGTTTCCCGCGATGGCGGACCAGCATCTCGAGCATCCCCCATTCGGTGGGGGTCAGGTGGACGGGTGCGCCGTTCTTGGTGACCTGTTTGGCGGCCAGGTCGACGGTGAAGGAGTCGGTGACGACCACCGGTTCCGCCTCGTCGGCCGCCCCCGCACCGCGCCGGACCGCCGCCCGCAGCCGGGCCAGCAGTTCGTCCATCCCGAACGGCTTGGTGACGTAGTCGTCGGCGCCCGCGTCGAGCGCCTCCACCTTGTCGGCCGAATCGGTGCGCGCCGAGAGGACGATCACCGGTGCCGAGGTCCACCCGCGCAGCCCGGCCAGCACCTCGATCCCGTCCAGATCGGGCAGGCCGAGGTCGAGGATGACCACGTGCGGCTGCTTCTCCGCGGCCACGCGCAACGCGGCGGCGCCGTTGCCCGCGGTGAACACCTCGTACCCGCGCACCGACAGGTTGATTCGCAGCGCGCGCACGATCTGCGGTTCGTCGTCGACCACGAGCACGCGGGTGGCGGACCCGGCCGACCGGGACTCGCCTGGCGGCGGCGCGTCCGTCCCCGATGAGTTGCTCATGTCCTCACATTCCTCGCGGCGGGGGTGGTCGAAGCAGACGCACCGGCAGGCAGGTCGAGCAGTACCGTCAGTCCGCCGCCGGGCGTGGGTTCGGCGTGGACGGTACCGCCCATGGCCTCGGCGAATCCGCGGACCACCGACAGTCCGAGGCCGACGCCGGTGGTGTTGTCGCGGTCCCCGAGCCGTTGGAACGGTTCGAACAGGTGCTCCTCGCTGCCCGCGGGCACGCCCGGCCCGGTGTCGACGACCGCGACGACGACCCGGTCACCGACGCGATCCGCGGTCACGCGCACGGGCGTGTCGCGTCCGGCGTGGCGCAGGGCGTTGTCCAGCAGATTCGCCAGCACTCGTTCGAGCAATCCGCTGTCGGCCGACACCGAGTTCTCACCCACCTCCACCGTCACCCGGTCCATCGCCGCGCGCCGCAGGCCCCTCGTGCCCATCCCCACGCTGACGAGCGCCCGATGCACCGCCTCGTCCAGATACACCTGCCGCGTCTGCGGGGTGACCACCCCGACCGCCAGGCGCGACGAATCGAGCAGGTTGCCCACGAGGGCGGTGAGCTGGTCGACGGATTCCTCGATGGCCTCGAGCAGCTCGCCGGTGTCCTCGGGCGAAAATTCCACGTCGTCGCTGCGCAGACTCGACACCGCCGCCTTCGCCCCGGCCAGCGGTGTGCGCAGGTCGTGGCTCACCGCCGACAGCAACGCGCGTCGCAACCGGTCGGCTTCGAGCAGCGCGGCCGCCGCCCCCGCCTCTTCGGTGAGGCGCTGCTGACGCACCAAGCCGACGGCCTGGTTCGCCACCGCGTTGAGTACCGGCCGCTCCCCCGGATCGAGCGGATGCCCGGCCAGCAGCAGCAGGCTGGTCGCGTCGCCCGCTTCGATCGCGGTCTCCGCGTCGGCGACCCGATGCGGCGGGTCGGCTCCGACCGAGGCGATCACTTCGTCTCCGCAGCGCAGGCTCACCGCGCGTTGCCCGTAGACCTCGCGGACCTGTTCGAGCAGACGCGGTAGATCGGCGCCGTGCAACACCGCGCCCGCGAACAGGGTGAGCAGCTCGGCCTGGCGGGAGGCCTTGCGCGCCTGCCTGGTTCGCTTCGCCGCGAGGTCGACGAGCGCCGCCACCGCCACCGCGACGATCAACAGCACGACCACGGTGACGAAGTTGTCCGGTTCGGCGATGGTGAGGCTGTAGCGCGGCGCGGTGAAGAACCAGTTCAGCAACAGTCCCGACAGCAAGGCCGAGGCGATCGCGGGTAACACCCCACCGAGCAACGCGACCGCGACGACCCCGACGAAGAACATCGCGCTGAGCCCGCCGAGTTGCAGATGCCGGTCGAGCACCGCCCAGCAGAGCACGCTCACCAGCGTGGGCACGAGCAGGGCAGCCACCCAGGCGACCACGGGTTGGCGCGTCCGCAGCGGATTGCGCCGGACCCCACGGTTGGCTTCCTCGTGGGTCACCATGTGCACGTCGATCTTGCCGGAGCGTTGCACCACGGTGGAGCCGATGCCCTCGTCGAGCATCCGGGCCCAGCGCGAGCGCCGCGAGGTGCCGAGTACCAGCTGCGTGGCGTTGACCTCGCGCGCGAATTCCAGCAGGGCGGTCGGCACGTCGTCGCCGGTGACGGTGTGCAGCGAGGCGCCGAGCGCGGCGGCGAGTTCGCGCAGCCGCACCAGCCGTTGTGTGGACACTCCGGCCAGACCATCGCCCCGGACCACATGCACCACAACGAGTTCCGCGCTGGATTTCGAAGCGATCCGCCCGGCCCGGCGCACCACGGTCTCCGATTCGGGACCACCGGTCACCGCGACGACCACGCGTTCACGCGCCTCCCACAGCTCGGTGATGTCGTGGTCGGCCCGGTACTTCGCGAGTGCCGCGTCGACCTGGTCGGCCAGCCAGAGCAGCGCGAGTTCGCGCAGGGCCGTGAGGTTTCCGGGCCGGAAGTAGTTCCGCAGGGCCGCGTCGACTTTGTCCGCGGCGTAGACGTTGCCGTGGGAAAGCCTGCGCCGCAGCGCTTCCGGCGTCAGATCGACGAGTTCGACCTGGTCAGCCCCGCGTACCACCGCGTCGGGTACGGTCTCGCGCTGTTCGATGCCGGTGATCTGGGCGACCACATCGTTGAGGCTCTCGAGGTGCTGCACGTTCACCGTGGAGATGACGTCGATCCCCGCGTCCAGAATCGCCTCCACGTCCTGCCAGCGTTTCTCGTTCGCACTGCCCGGTGCGTTGGTGTGGGCGAGTTCGTCGACGAGCACCACGGCGGGCCTGCGCGCGAGCACCGCGTCGACATCGAGCTCGGGCAGTTCGGTGCCCCGGTAACGCACCGCCTTCGGCGGGATCCGCTCGATCCCGTCGAGCAGCTGGGCGGTCTTCGCCCGCCCGTGGGTCTCCACCACGCCCGCCACCACATCGCGGCCACGCTCGAGCCGCCGGTGTGCCTCACCGAGCATGGCGTAGGTCTTGCCGACGCCGGGTGCGGCACCCAGGTAGATGCGTAGTCGACCGCGTTTCACCGGTTCATCATCGCCCGGGGCACCGTCAACAACCCGCAAAGGCGGCGCCGAGGCGCGCTAAGGATCCGTAAGGAATGCCCGCGCCACCCATCCGAAGGCCTTGACTCGGCTTGGCGCCCCACGGTGGGGCGCGAGGAGGTCGGACATGTCTGTGGTGGTGTTCACGGTGCTCACCGTGGCGGTCTTCGCCCTGCTGGGCCTGATCCAGCGCGGGCTGGAGAAGCTGTGATCGCGAATCTGGTCGGTCTGGTGCTCGCCGCGGGTGTCGCCGTGTTCATGGTGGCGGCCCTGCTCTTCCCGGAGAGGTTCTAGTGACCACGACAACAGCGGGGATCGTCTTCCTCGCGGCCCTTGTACTCGCGCTGGCACTGGCGCACGTGCCGCTCGGTGACTACATGTACCGGGTGTACAGCGGCGAGCGGCATTCCCGTGCCGAGCGGTTGATCTACCGCGCGATCGGCGCGCACCCCGACGTCGAGCAGACCTGGCCGGTGTACGCCCGCAGCGTGCTGGCCTTCTCGGGCGTCGGCGTGCTCGGCTTGTTCTTCTTCCAGCTGGTCCAGGGGGCGCTGCCGCTGCACTTGAACGATCCGGGCACCGAGATGACCCCGGCGCTGGCATGGAACACCGCCGCCAGTTTCGTCACCAACACCAACTGGCAGAACTACTCCGGCGAGTCGACCCAGGGCCACCTGGTCCAGATGGCCGGGCTGACCGTGCAGAACTTCGTGTCGGCGGCAGTGGGTATGGCGGTGGCCGTCGCGCTGGTCCGTGGCTTCGCCCGCCACCGCACCGGTGAGCTCGGCAATTTCTGGGTCGACCTGGTGCGCGGCACCGTGCGCATCCTGCTGCCGCTCGCGTTCGTCGTCGCGGTCGTGCTGGTGGCAGGCGGAGTGATCCAGAACTTCCACCTGCACGACCAGCAGGCGCAGACACTCGGCGGCGGCGCGCAGACGATCACCGGCGGTCCCGTCGCGAGCCAGGAGGCGATCAAGGAACTCGGCACCAACGGCGGCGGTTTCTACAACGCCAATGCCGCGCACCCGTTCGAGAACCCGACCACGTGGACGAACTTCGTGGAGATCTTCGCGCTGATGCTGATCGCGTTCTCGCTGCCGCGCACCTTCGGGCGCATGGTCGGCAGCACGAAGCAGGGCTACGCGATCGTCGCGGTGATGGGAACCATCGCGCTGGTGAGTGTTTCGTTGCTCAGCATGTTCCAGTTGCAACACCACGGAACCGTTCCCACCGCCGTCGGTGCGTCGATGGAAGGGGTGGAAACCCGCTTCGGCGTGGCCGATTCGGCCGTGTTCGCCGGGGCGACGACCCTCACCTCGACCGGTGCGGTGAATTCCTTCCACGACTCCTACACCAGCCTCGGTGGCCTGGTGACCATGGTGAACATGCAGCTGGGCGAGGTCGCGCCCGGCGGGGTGGGTTCGGGCCTCTACGGCATGCTGATCCTGGCCGTCATCACGGTGTTCGTCGCGGGGCTGATGGTCGGGCGCACCCCGGAATACCTCGGCAAGAAGATCACGCCGCGCGAAATCAAGCTCGCCGCCACGTACTTCCTGGTGAGCCCGCTGATCGTGCTGGTCGGGACTTCGGTCTCCACGGCCCTGCCCGGGCCGCGCGAGAGCATGCTCAACAGCGGACCGCACGGCTTGTCGGAAGTGCTGTACGCCTTCACCTCCGCCGCCAACAACAACGGTTCGGCCTTCGCCGGGCTGTCCGGCAACACCACCTGGTTCAACACCGCGCTCGGGCTGGCCATGCTGCTCGGCCGGTTCGTCCCGATCATCGTCGTGCTCGCGCTGGCCGGTTCGCTGGCCGCGCAGGGCCACACGCCCGCCTCGGTCGGCACCCTGCCCACCCACCGGCCGCAGTTCGTCGGCCTGGTGGTGGGGGTGACGGTGATCCTGGTCGCGCTCACCTTCCTGCCCGCCCTCGCGCTCGGGCCGCTCGCCGAAGGAATCCACTGACATGTCCGTTCCCACCCTCGCTTCCCCGCACACCGAGCGGCCCGCCCGTGGCGTCCTCGACCCGACGCTGTTGCGCACGGCGCTGCCCGAGGCGATCCGCAAACTCGACCCGCGCACCCTCTGGAAGAACCCGGTCATGCTGATCGTGGAGATCGGCGCGGCCTGGTCGACCGTGCTGGCGGTCGCCGAACCGTCGTTGTTCGCCTGGGCCGTCGTCGCCTGGCTGTGGCTCACGGTGGTCTTCGCGAATCTGGCCGAGGCCGTCGCCGAGGGGCGCGGCAAGGCGCAGGCCGAGAGCCTGCGAAAAGCCAAGACCGACACCGTCGCCCGTCGGCTCACCGACTGGACGCCGGGCGCCCCGCTCGTCGAGCAGCGGGTCGCCGCCCCTGAACTGCGTCGCGGTGACTTCGTGGTGGTGGAGGCCGGCCAGGTGATCTCCGGCGACGGCGATGTGGTCGAGGGTATCGCGTCGGTGGACGAATCCGCGATCACCGGTGAATCGGCGCCGGTGATCCGTGAATCCGGTGGCGACCGTTCGGCGGTCACCGGCGGCACCACCGTGCTCTCGGACCGCATCGTCGTCCGCATCACCCAGGAACCCGGCGCGAGTTTCATCGACAAGATGATCGCCCTGGTGGAAGGCGCGAACCGGCAGCGCACGCCCAACGAGATCGCGCTGAACATCCTGCTCGCCGCGCTGACGATCATCTTCGTGTTCGCGGTCGCGACCTTGCAGCCGCTGGCGATCTTCTCGAAGTCCAACAACCCGGGCGTGGCCGACACCCTGGCGCTCGACGGCGACGGCATCACCGGCATCGTGCTGGTGTCGCTCCTGGTCTGCCTGATTCCCACCACCATCGGTGCCCTGCTCTCGGCGATCGGCATCGCCGGGATGGACCGGCTGGTGCAGCGCAATGTGCTCGCCATGTCGGGACGTGCGGTGGAGGCGGCGGGCGATGTGAACACGCTGCTGCTGGACAAGACCGGAACCATCACCCTCGGCAACCGTCAAGCCGCCGAATTCGTCACCGTGCCAGGAATTCTCGACGACGAGCTGGCCGATGCGGCGCAGTTGTCGAGCCTGGCCGACGAAACCCCGGAGGGCCGCTCGATCGTCGTCCTCGCCAAGGAGGTGTTCAACCTGCGCGAGCGCGGTGCGGGGGAACTGCCGGGCGCCGTCTGGGTGGAGTTCACCGCCCAGACGCGCATGTCCGGTGTCGACCTGGCCGACGGGCGCCGCTTGCGCAAGGGCGCTGCCGGTGCCGTCGCCGACTGGGTTCGCACGCAGGGCGGTTCGGTACCGGCCGAAGCGTCCGCCATCGTCGACGGTATTTCGGCGTCCGGTGGAACACCGCTGATGGTCGGCGAGGTCGACGGCGGCACCGCCCGCGTGCTCGGCGTCGTCCATCTCAAAGACGTGGTCAAACAGGGCATGCGGGAACGCTTCGACGAAATGCGGCGGATGGGCATCCGCACGGTGATGATCACCGGCGACAACCCGCTGACCGCCAAGGCGATCGCCGACGAAGCGGGCGTCGACGACTTCCTCGCCGAGGCGACGCCGGAGGACAAACTCGCTCTCATCAAGAAGGAACAGGACGGGGGCCGCCTGGTCGCGATGACCGGCGACGGCACCAACGATGCCCCCGCCCTGGCCCAGGCCGATGTCGGCGTAGCCATGAACACCGGCACCTCGGCGGCCAAAGAGGCGGGCAACATGGTCGATCTGGATTCGGATCCGACCAAGTTGATCGAGATCGTGGAGATCGGCAAACAGCTGCTCATCACCCGTGGGGCGCTCACCACGTTCTCCATCGCCAACGACATCGCCAAGTACTTCGCGATCATCCCGGCCCTGTTCGTGCCGCTGTTCCCCGGACTGGACGCGCTGAACATCATGCGGTTGGCCAGTCCGCAGTCGGCGATCCTGTCGGCGGTGATCTTCAACGCGATCGTCATCGTCGCACTCATCCCGTTGGCTCTGCGCGGTGTCGGATACCGGCCCAGCAGCGCCTCGGTCCTGTTGCGCCGCAACCTGACCGTCTACGGGCTGGGTGGCATCGTCGCGCCGTTCCTCGGCATCAAAGTCATCGATCTGTTCGTCCAACTCCTTCCCGGGATGTCCTGACATGCGTACTTCGACCTGGTTCCGCCAGCACCTGGCCGCCCTGCGTGCCCTGCTGGTACTCACCGCGATCACCGGAATCGTCTATCCCCTCGCGGTTTTCACGATCGCCCAGCTGCCCGGTCTGGATCATCGAGCCGCCGGTTCGCTCGTCGAGCGGGACGGGAGGCTGGTGGGCTCGAGTCTGATCGGGCAGTCGTTCACCGATGCCGACGGCACCGCCCTCGGGCAGTACTTCCAGAGCCGTCCGTCGGCGGCGGGTAAGGGCTACGACCCGCTCGCCTCCGCCGCGAGCAATCTGGGCCCGGAGGACATCGTCGATACGGCCGACCGGACCAGCCTGCTCACCACCGTCTGCGCGCGTTCCGTGGAGGTCGGCGACCGTGAGGGGGTCGACGGCCGTCGTCAGTTCTGCACGGAAAGCGTTGTGGGCGCGGTTGTCTCGGTGCTCGGTCCGCGCGATGCCGACGGTGACGTCTCGCGGCCGGATCGGGTGGTCAGCGTCAGCGAGCCGTGTCCGACACGCCCCTTCACCGCAACCTTCCGTGGTGTCGCGGTGGAATGCGCGCGAACCGGCGAGGACTATTCGACGGGCGTGCTCGTTCCAGTCCCCGGCGACGCACCAGCCCGCCCGGCGGTGCCCGCCGACGCGGTGACGGCGAGCGGCAGCGGCCTCGACCCGCACATCTCCCCCGAATACGCCGCCATCCAGGTCGACCGGGTGGCCCGGGCACGCGGCATTTCCCCCGAGCAGGTGCGCACGGTACTCACCGAGCACACCCACGGCCGCACGCTCGGCTTCCTCGGTGAACCGCGCGTGCACGTCCTCGAGCTCAATCTCGCACTGGACGAACAGTTCCCGCTGTCGCGCTGAACGGATGCGCCGGGTACCACGGGGGTTCCCGGCGCATCGCCGCGCTATTCGATCACCAGCTCCCAACCCTCGGGCAGGCTCGCGGTGAGTATCTCGGTGCCACGCACTTCCATGTCGATCGTGTCGGTGCCGAGCCGGAAATCGGCCAGGCGCACGATGCCCCACGAGGCGGGCACGCGCGGACGAACCGTCAGGGTCTTGGCGGGGACGTCCGGGTCGATGCCGACGAAGGAGCGGATGAGCAGCAGCGGCGCGGCGCTGGCCCAGGCCTGCGGGGAGCAGGAGGTGGGGTACGGCACGGGTGCGGCGAAGCGTCCACGGGGGAAACCGCAGAACAGCTCCGGCAGGCGGCCGTCGAAAGCCGCTGCCGCGTCGAGCAGCCCGGCCGAGAGCTGGGTGGCCAGTTCGATCGCGCCCGGCACGTGCTGGTACCGCATGAGCCCGGCCACCGCGATGGCCGTGTCGTGCGGCCACACCGAACCGCAGTGGTAGCTCATCGGGTTGTAGGCACCCATGTTGGCAGCCAGTGTGCGCAAACCGAAGCCGGAGTCCATCTCCGGCGAGGACAGGTGCCGGATCAGGATCTCGGCGTGCTCGTCGGTGGCGATTCCCGACCACAGACAGTGGGCCGCGTTGCTGGTGAGCGCGTCGACCTGGCGCTTGTTGCCGTCCAAGGCCACGGCGTACCAACCGCACTGGGGTAGCCAGAACTGCTCGGCGAATTTCGTGCGCAAGGCGACGGCGCGTTCGCGCATCTTGCGGGCCAGCGGTTCGTCGTCGAAGGCGTCGGCGAGTTCGGCGCGCGCCAGCAGCGCCGCGTAGACGTACCCCTGCACCTCGCACAGCGCGATCGGCGCCTGCGCGAGCTGGCCGCTCGCGAAATTGATGCCGTCGAAGCTGTCTTTCCAGCCCTGGTTGATGAGTCCACGGTCGGTGGCGCGCACGTATTCGACGAAACCGTCGTCGTCGCGGTCACCGAAGTCGGTGATCCAGCCGATGGCGGCGTCGGCGGCGGGTAGCAGGGTGGCGATCGACGCGGGATCGGCGCCCCAGCGCAGACATTCGGCGAGCAGCATCACGAACAGCGGGGTGGCGTCGACCGTGCCGTAGTAGATCTGGCCACCGAGGACCTGCCCGACGGCCGGGCCACGCCGCATCTCGTGCATGATGCGGCCCGGTTCCTCCTCGACCAGCGGATCCACTGTCTCGCCCTGCAATTCGGCCAGCTGCTGCAGCGTGCCGAGGGCGAGGTCGGTTTCCAGCGGCAGCGACATCCAGGCGGTGAGCAAGGAGTCGCGACCGAACAGGGTCATGAACCAGGGCGCGCCCGCCGCGACGAACGGCCGGCCGGTCCCGGAATCGCTGTGGATCTGCAGTGCGCCGAGGTCGCTTTCGCTGCGTCGCAGTATCCGGTTGAGCATCAGGGAATCGCTGGTGATGTCGGTGGCCGTGGCCCGCCAGGCCTGGATCTTCTTCACCGGTTCGCTCGCCCGGTAGCGTTCGCCCACCGAACCCTGCATCGGCGGGCGCTGGGCCGCGCCCGCGGGCAGGGCCGCGATCTCGGTCTGCCAGCGACCGCCCGCGGGCACGACGATGCGCCAGATCATGGTGCCGGGCAGCACCATCGGCTCCACCGTCGAGGTGAGGGCGAGCCCGCGCGCCAGGTCGGCGCGGTCGTGTAGCAGCAGTTCGCCGTCGGCGGTGGTCATCTCCGCGCGGCGCCCGCCAGCACGGCCCTCCTTCACCGAGAACAGGTCGACGAAGTCGGCGTCGACGTGCACCTCGAGCACGACCGCGGTGGCTTCGCGGCTCATGTTCTCGAGGGTGATCACCTCGTGCATGCCCTCGGCGACGAGCCGGTCGCGCACCACGAGCAGGGTGCTGTCGGCCATGCCGGCCTGGGGCGGCCTGCGCAGCACGAAACGCGCCGCGAAGGCCTCCGGGCTCAGCACCGACAGCGGCTCGGGCTTCTTGCCGTCGACCAGCAGTTCCCAGCGCGAGATGACCCGGGCGTCACGGAAGAACAAACCCTGCGGTTTGCCCGGCTCCACGTCGCCGAGCCGGTCCGAGAGGCAGAAGGTGCCGCCCTCGACCAGGGTCACATTGCCGCCGTGGCCGCCGAGCCCGGCCGGTTCACCCGCGTTCAGCGGAGTCGGGCTCGGCTGCGCGTCGCTGTGGCTCATGCGCGCCCGGTGGTCGCCGCGACGGACGGCATCGCGAAGGCGCCGCCGTATCCGATCGTGGTGCGCGCCAGAATTTCCCGGTACACCTGTTCGTAGCCACGGCCGAGGGTGTCGGCGCCGAAGTTGGCCTCCACGTGCGCCCGGCAGGCGGCCGGGTCGTAGGTGGCGACCTCGTGGATCGCGGCGGGCAGTTCGGCGGGATCCTCGCAGATGCGCGCGGTGACTCCGTCGACCAGCACCTCGCTCACCGCGCCGCCGCGCAGGGCGACAACCGGTGTGCCACAGACCATTGCCTCGATCATCACCATGCCGAACGGCTCCTCCCAGCGAATGGGGAACAGCAGACACCGAGCTCCGGCCAACAGTTTACGCTTGGCGGTCGCGTCGGCGAGGCCGAATACATGATCGTCCGCGGTGAGCCGGGGGCGCACGTATTCCTCGAAGTAGGCCTTTTCCGGCGGTTCGGAGCACTTGCCCGCCAGGATCAGCGGGATACCGGCCTCGTGGGCGGCGTCGAGGGCCAGGTGCGGGCCCTTGTCCATCGAGAAGCGGCCGAGGAACAGCGCGTAGTTGTCCTTCTCCGGCTGGAAGGGCCACTGATCCGGGCGGAGCGCGTTGTGCACGCGACCGGCCCAGCCCAGATCCGGCGCCAGCTCGCGCTGCCGATCGCTGATGGCGATCAGCGAGCACTCCTCGCCGAGTTCGCGGTAGTAGCGGTAGCAGTCGTCCTGGACGGGGCCGTGGACGGTGACCACGGTCGGCAGGCCGAGATTGGCGTAGGCGGGGGCGTTGAGCGGTCCGGCGAACGTGTGGTCGTGCACCAGGTCGATGCCCTCGGTGTCGGCCAGTCGCTCGATCGCGCGGCGCACGCGCAGCGCGTGAACCACCTCCGGGAACGGGTCGCCGAGCCGCTCGGGCACGATCCGGTCCCACAGCGGGACGAAATTCGCTTTGGTACCGGCCTCGCCCGCACCGAACAGGGTGACGTGATGGCCGCGCTCACACAGGGAATCGACCAATTCGGCGACAACGGCTTCCACCCCGCCGTACGCCTTGGGGGGAACATCGAAATACGGTGGCACGACCATCGCAATTCGCAGTGGGCCACCATTGTGCTCGATCGAATAGAGATCAGAACTGGAGAACCCGGTCGGCGACATTGCCGACATATCTGTACTCATGACCTTCCTTCCAGGGACACAACCTCGCAACACTTGCGCGAACAAGAGATGGCCGCCTCGGCGGGGTGGAGACCGAGAGCTTCACCGCCGTCCATGGGGCATGGTTGGCCTGGCCAGGCGCGGAGCGCACCGCTGGGGTGCCCGCCTGATCAGAGGGGCCGTCAAGGAACGTACCCCGCTACCGGAAAGTAAACCAGCATGTTGCTGGTTTTGTTGTACGCGATTCCCTGCCGCGACAGCAGATTCCGCCGTCACGGCCGGTCTACGCCGTACAGAGAATTGTCACGGCCGAGTCGCGCCGCGGTCGACCGGCGGCCGTAGCGCATCGAGCGACCGACCAGCACACTTCGATTACGGTTCGCATTCTGATCGCTTGGCCAACTCCAGGCAGGCGATGCCGCCGAATTCGGCGACGACGAGCCGCCCGTCACCATAGACCAGATAGTCGACGAATTTCGCGGCGAGCGATCCGGCGGGCATGTTGCCGCCCGGGTAGTCGTGGAAGACGAATTCCACCGAGTAGAACGGGTAGCTGCGGTCGGCCACATGGGTTTTGGTCGCAGGCTGCCCATCGATGGTCACCGCGCGCAACCCCTCGCCGACGGTCGTCGCCTCGAGATAGCCCACCGCACCCGGCGTCGCGGCGACGACCTCGGCCATCTCCGTGGTGGAGCCGACCTCGCAGTGCACCAGTCGCGATCTGCCCGCGCAGAATTCGGGATGGTAGAGCGGGCGCTGCCAGTCGAGCAGCCGGGCTTCGAGGGCGAACCGCGATCCCGACCCGTGCTGGCGATCCACCACCACCACGGGCAGATCCGGACCACCGAGCATCCGCCAGTTGTCGATCTCGCCACGGAACAGGCGCTGGATCTGCGCGGTCGACAGATCGGCGATGCCGAGGTCCGGGTGGGTGACGACGGCGAACGGCGCCACCGCGAACGGTGTTTCGAACAGGTCGGGGAAGGTGTCGCGCTTGGGGCCCTCACCGATGGCGACGGTGTTCGGTGCTTGCTCCGGCTTGTCGAGGACACGCAGACCGTCGCTGGTACCGGCGAAATCGAAGGTGAACTCGGCACCGGAACAGTGCGTTTCGTAGTTTTCGGCGACCTCGCGGACCATCTTCTCCATGGCGGTGGAGCCGACGAGGGTGAGGTTGCCGTCCGCGCAGTCGCTCGGTGGTGGGTCGGTGCGCGTCAGGGCGACGCCGAGCTGGACCAGGACGAGGACCAGTAGGAAGACGCTGAGCGCGATCAAGGGCCACGATCGCGAGCCGCTGCGCGTCGTTTTCGCCTGCTGCGCACTACCGCGCAGGCCTGTCAGCGTCGGCTTGTCGAACGCGGCGAGCCCGCGTTTGTTGTTCAGGACGGCGAGGATCTTGTAGTGGCCCTTACGGTCGATCGGCGCCTTCGGCAGGTCGACGATGCCTTCGAGCGTGTCGCCCGCATCGACGTTGCGCCAACCTATTCCCGACTCCGGCCCGAGGCTGCCCGCGTAGACGCCATCCAGTTCCGTGACCGCGACCGCGACCACCTGACGGCCCGGAAATGTCAGGTGCAGACCGGCTTTCGGAAGCGCGGGGTCGGCAAGGGCGTAATCGTCCTTTTCGATGGGCAGCGACCCGACATTCTCGATGCGCACCAGTGCCAGCGACAACTTGTGCAGTTCCAAGTCGTCGCCGCCGGGCGCCCCTGTCTGCAGATTCCGCAACGCCCCGGTGACATCGACCTCCCCCGGCGAACTCGGCGCGGGAAACTGGATCTGCCCGGTCACCGGGGTGTCCATCTGCACCCGGAAGCCGATCCTTTTGTAACCGGGGAACACGAACTGCCGCAGGAAGGTCGCGACCGCGACGACCACGCCGAGCACCGACAGCACGATCTCGATCGGAAAGTTCACCAGTCCCCCACGCCACTCGTCCGAATCGAGTTGTATCAGAGGGAAACCCGCTGCCCGGCCGCCGACATCAGCTGTTGGGCAAACCTTCACCCACCGGATTCCGCCGTCCAGGCGAGCAGGTCGTCCAGCGGCCACGTATTGACGACCCGCTCCGCCGTCACCCCGTGCGCGACGGCGCGTTCGCATCCGTAGCCCTGCCAGGACAACTGGCCCGGTGCGTGGGCGTCGGTGTCGATGCTGAAGTAGCAGCCGACCTCGACGGCGAGGTCGATCAGCCGACCGGGCGGGTCGCGGCGTTCGGGGCGGCTGTTGATCTCCACGGCCGTGCCGTACTTGCGACAGGCCTCGAAGACGAGTTCGGCGTCGAACCGGGATTCGGGGCGGGTGCCACGCCCGCCTTCCACGAGCCGGCCGGTGCAGTGGCCGAGCACGTCGACATTCGGGTCGGCAACGGCGTAGACCATGCGTTTGGTCATGGTCGCGCTGTCGTCGCGCAGGTGCGAGTGCACGCTGGCGACCACGATGTCGAGCCGTTCGAGCAGGTCGGCGCGCTGGTCGAGGGTGCCGTCGTCGAGGATGTCGACCTCGATGCCGGTGAGGATGCGGAAGGGGGCGAGTTCGTCGTTGAGTTCGGCGATCACGTCGAGCTGACGAAGCAACCGTTCGGCCGACAACCCGTTGGCGACTTTCAATCGCGGGGAGTGGTCGGTGAGTGCGCAGTACTCGTGGCCGAGTGCGGCGGCCATGCGCATCATCTCGCCGATCGGGCTGCCGCCGTCGGACCAGTCCGAGTGGGTGTGCAGGTCACCGCGCAGCACGGTGCGCAGGGGTTCGCCCGCGGGGCCGATGGGTTCGGCGGCCGTGCGCAGGTCGGCCAGGTAGGCGGGGATCTCACCGGCACAGGCCTGTTCGATGACCGTGGCGGTCTTGGGTCCGATACCGGGCAGGTCCTGCCAGCTGTGTTCGGCCGCGCGCGAGGATCTTTCGACCTCCGACAACCCCTCGACCACGTCGGCGGCCCGCCGGTAGGCCTTCACGCGATGGGTCTGGGCGCGCGATCGTTCGAGCCAGAACGCGATCTCGCGCAGGGCGGCAACCGGATCGAGGCCCGTCATCGCTACCGGATCCGGCCGTACTTGAGGAAGGCGACACCGTCGGAATACACCCGGCTGGTGATCACCCGGAAGCGTTCGGGCTCGGGCAGTTTCATGCCCCCACCGAACAGTGGCCTGCCGGTGCCGAGCAGCACCGGATACAGCTTCAGGAACACCTGATCGATCTCGGGCAGCAGGGTCTGGGCGAGTTCACCGCCACCGCAGAGCCAGATACCCAGGCCTGCTTGCTTTTTGAGATCGCGCACCGCCGCGACCGGATCGTCCGAGATCACCTCGACACCGGGTGCGGGCGGCTCGGGCATCGTGGTCGACACGACGAACTGGCGCAGATGCTCGTACGGGCTGGCGGTGCCGGTGCGCACTCCGAAGTCGTGGGCCTTGCGGCCCATGATGACGGTGTCGAAGTAGATATTGCCCGCCGCGACCCCGCGCGCCTCGCGCACCTTGGTCGGAAGCGTCTCCGGGTATTGCGAGATGATCGAGGGCACATGATCACCGCCCACCGGGAAGAAGTCCACCGACCCATCCTCGGCGGCGATGAAACCGTCGATCGTCGATGCCACGAAATACGTCAGCTTGCGCATACCCGTCCTCCTGGGACCCCACCTGCGGCAGATCTGTCAGTGAAACGGTATCGCGCTCGGATCAGCGCCGACGCGGCTTCCGCTGACACGTCGGACAGGAAAACGACGAGCGATTCATGAACTGCTCACGGATCAGCAGCGCACCGCACCGGTCGCACGGTTCGTTCTCGCGGCCGTAGGCGGCCAGTGACCGGGAGAAATACCCGGATTCGCCGTTCACGTTCACATACAGCGCGTCGAAGGAGGTGCCGCCGACGGCCAGTGCCTCGGTCATCACGGCGGTGACGGCGTCGAGCAGGGTGCGCAGCGCGGGACGGGTCAGGCTCGCGGCGATGCGGGTGCCGTGCAAGCCTGCCCTCCAGAGGGCCTCGTCGGCATAGATGTTCCCGATGCCCGAGACCACGGTCTGATCGAGCAGCACCCGTTTGATCTCGGTGTTCTTGGCCCGGATCGCGGCGACGACGGCTTCGCGATCGAAACGCGGATCGAGCGGGTCGCGGGCGATGTGGGCGACCGTGTCGGGGACGACGCTGCCGTCGACCTCGACGAGACCGGCCAGCGACCACCCGCCGAAAGTGCGCTGGTCGACGAACCGCAATTCGGCACCGTCGTCGAGGGTCGCCCGAATGTGGGCGTGTTTCTCGACGGGCGCCGCGGCGGGCTGAACCAGCATCTGACCGCTCATCCCCAGATGCACGACCAGGGCCAGGTCCATTGCCGCTGCCGACGTGGTGTCGCCGCTGCCGGTCCGGTGCGGCCCGGCCTCGTCGAAGGTGAGCCAGAGATACTTGCCGCGACGGTGGGCGGCGTCGATGCGCAGCCCGGTGAGCTGCGCGGCCAGGTCGGCCGGACCCGCAACATGCCTGCGCACAGCACGCGGATGGGTGACGGTCACGTCCTCGAGGACCCGGCCGACGGCGTGCTCGGCCAGACCGCGCCGCACCACCTCGACTTCGGGAAGTTCCGGCACGTCAGGCTTGGGCGGCTTCGTCCGCGGCGGCGGTCTTCTCGGTGAGCGCCTTGTAGGCGGCACCGGCGGCCTTCTGCTCGGCTTCCTTCTTGGAGCGGCCGACACCCGAACCGTACGGATTCCCGGCGATCACCGTGGTGGCGGTGAACTCCTTGTTGTGATCCGGGCCGGTGGAGGTGATCTCGTAGGCGGGCACGCCGAGACCGCGTTCGGCGGTGAGTTCCTGCAAGCTGGTCTTCCAGTCGAGGCCCGCGCCCATGCGTGGACCGCGCTCGAGGAGATCGGCGAACAGGCGAAGCACCACACCACGCGCGACCTCGATGCCGTGCTCGAGGTGCACCGCACCGAGCAGCGACTCCATGCCGTCGGCGAGGATGCTCGGCTTGTCGCGGCCGCCGGTGAGCTCTTCGCCCTTGCCGAGCAGCAGGTATTGACCGAGTCCGCCGTCGCCGAGGCCACGCGCCACTTCGGCGAGCGCGTGCATATTCACCACACTGGCGCGCAGCTTCGCGAGTTCACCTTCGGACTTCTCCGGGTGCTCGGTGTAGAGGCGTTCGGTGATGCTCAGGCCGAGCACCGAGTCGCCGAGGAATTCCAGGCGCTCGTTGGTCGGCAGGCCACCGTTCTCGTACGCGTACGACCGGTGCGTCAGCGCGAGGCGCAGAAGCTCCGGTCGTACGTCGACACCGAGGGCGGCGAGGAGACTGGCGTGATCGGTCACGTCGCTACGTTTGATCGGACGATCAGACAGCAGCGGTGACCTGGCGGCCCTTGTAGGTACCGCAGGACGGGCACGCGATGTGCGGGAGGGTCTTCTCACCGCAGGCACGGTTCGGGCAGGTCACCAGGGTCGGCGCGACGGCCTTCCACTGGCTGCGCCGCGACCGGGTGTTGGAACGGGACATCCGGCGCTTGGGAACAGCCACGGCTACTTCTCCTCTTGGTTTTCGCTGACCACACGGGCGTCGTCTGCCCCGGGAGCGGATCGGTCTTGGGGGGTGGAACCCTCGGCGGGATCGCCGGTGCCGGGCGCCTCGGTGGCGAACGATGCCAACTTGGCCCAGCGGGGATCCAGTATCTCATGCCCATGATCGGGACCGGCAATCGCCATCCGCACACCGCATTCGGGGCACAGGCCCGCGCAGTCCGGCGTGCACAGCGGCTGCAGCGGAAGCTCCAGCCCGATGGCGTCGAGAATCACCGGCTCGAGGTCGATGAGGTCGTCTTCCATGCGGTAGACCTCGGCGTCCTCGGTCGTCTGCTCGGTCTTGCTGTCCGGATACGCGAACAGTTCCGTCAGACGAACCTCGACCCGGTCCTCGAACGGCTCGAGGCAGCGCGAGCACTCCCCGACCGTCGGCCCGGACACCGTGCCGGTGACCAGCACGCCCTCCGAGACGGCCTGCAACTGCAGGTCCAGGTCCACCTCGGCGTCGGCCGGGATGGCGATCAGGTCGAGACCCATCCGCTCGTGCTCGGTGGCGGTGCGCCGCACCTCCCGCATGGTTCCCGGCCGACGGCCGAGATTGCGGACATCCAGCACGAAACCCGCGTCGGACACAGGACCGTTGCTGGTCTTGTGCGGACGCGAAGGCGAACCGGAACGGGCGGACATCACAAACTCACTTCTGCTGAGGGGATCGTGGGCAACCACTCAACAGTAATGCAGGACCCCGTCCGAATTCAAAACGTCACCGGCGGTGCTCGGCGGCGTATTCGGGATAGTCGGGCGCCGGAGCGCCGCGCATGTGCCTGCGGCCCCGGGTGATCGTGCGCCGGGTGGTGGTGAGCGTCTCCTCGAGTGCGGCGAGTTTGCCGTCGAATTCGGCCATCCGCTGATCGACGTATTCGTCGCATTCGGCGCGGACCCGGTCGGACTCGGCCTGCGCCTCGTCGATCAGGCGCGCGGACTCGGCGTGCGCGGCCCGCACGACCTCGGTCTGCGAGATCAGCCGGGCCTGCTCGGCCTCACCGTCGGCGACCGAGCGTTCGTAGGAGGCCTTGCCCGCCTCGATGGCGCGGTCGGCGTCGATCTGGGCGCGGCCGGTGAGTTCGTCGTATTCGGCGTTGCCGTCGGCGACCACCTGGTCGGCTTCGGCCTGGGCGGCGGCGACGAGCCGGTCGGCGTGCGCGGTGGCCTCGGCGACCATGCGGTCGGCGTGGGCCTTGGCGTCGGCCAGGATCCGGTCGGCCTCGGCGCGGGCGTCCTCGACGGTGGTTCGGGCCTGCTCGTTGGCGGAGGTGATGGTGGTCTCGGCGCCCGCGCGGGCGTCGCCGACGATCTTGTCGCGGTGGTCGAGCACGTCCTGGGCGTCGTCGAGTTCGCCGGGCAGGGCGTCACGGACGTCGTCGAGGAGCTCGAGGACGTCACCTCGGGGCACGATGCAGCTGCGGGTCGGCGGGATGCCGCGCGCCTCCTCGACGATGGCGACGAGCTCGTCGAGTGCTTCGAATACGCGATACATGCTCACTACCCTCCTGCGGACTCACGGCGAAAACGGCTACCGCCGTGCCCAGTCTGCCCGTGATCGGCCGGTGTGCCGAATGTCGGCGCGGTGTGTCGCGACAGTGTCCGAGATCGCACGAATATCAAGTGGAGTGCAACCCTCCACTTCGCTACGATCGAAGGGCACGACAACGGCGTCGACGCCTGTACCGCGATCGGAGCGATCATGACCGTCCTGGAAACACCGAAGTATCCGGTGACGAGCGTTTTCACACCCTGGTTCGCCCCGTACCCCACGACGATGCCCGCCGCACCCGCGGCCCACCCCCGGCTCGACCGCGCCCTCGAGTACCTGCGCGGCGACCGCGCTTTCCCCCAGCTCATCCGCTTCGCCCTGGTCGGCGGCGCCAGCAATATCGCCTACGTGCTGCTGTTCTTCACGATGATCGGCACGGGCCCGCTGGTGGCCAATGTGGTCGGCTCGATCGTGAGCACCGTGATCGCCAACGAACTGCACCGTCAGCTCACCTTCCACGCCGCCGATCGCGTCGGCTGGTTCACCGCGCAGTGGGAAGGTGGCGGGCTCGCCCTGCTCGGGCTGGTCATCACGACGGCGAGCCTCGGCGCGCTCGGTGTCTGGGCCCCCGGTCTCGGCGATGTCGCGCAGGCGCTGGCCGTGCTCACCATCACCGCCGCCGTCGGCGGTCTGCGCTTCCTGGCGCTGCGCGGCTTCGTCTTCTAGCCGCGCCGCTCGGCCAGGCGGTCGAGGAGGCGCTTGTGGACGGCCGGGGGGAGCATGTCGGTGACGTCGCCGCCGTAGGCCGCTACTTCCTTCACCAGAGAGCTGGACAGGAAGCTCAGTGACGGGTTGGTGGCGATGAAGAAGGTGTCGACGCCCGCCAGTTTGTGGTTCATCTGGGCCATCTGCAGTTCGTAGCCGAAGTCGCCCGCGTCGCGCAGACCCTTCACGATCGCTGTGACGCCCTCCTGCTTGGCGAAGTCGACGGTGAGCCCCTGCCACGATGCGACGCGGACGTTGGGCAGGTGCGCCACCGATTCGCGCAGTAGTTCCATGCGCTCCTCGACGGTGAACATGCCCTGCTTCTTGGGGTTCACCATCACGGTGACGATGACCTCGTCGAATTGCGCGGCGGCGCGGGTGAACACGTCGAGGTGACCGTTGGTGACCGGGTCGAAGGAACCGGGGCACAGTGCTGCTGCAGCCATAGCTCAGACGCTAGCACCGAACTCGGCGAGCTCGATCCTCGTCTCCCCGTATTTACGTGCCTTCAGCACCGAATACCCTGCGGGCCAGGTGATTTCGGGTGATCGGATGGAACGTTCCACCACCACGAGCGCCTCGGGGGCGAGCCAGCCGTGTTCGGCGAGGGCCCGCAGGTCGGCGGTGACGTCGTCGGTGCTCACGTCGTAAGGCGGGTCGGAGAACACGACGTCGTACGCCACGGGAGCGGGACGCGCCAGTACCGAGGCGACGCTGCCGAGCCGCAGTTCGGCGCCGGGCAGGTTCAGCTCGGCGATATTGGCGCGCACCACCGCGCCCGCCTTGCGATCGGCCTCGATCAGTAGCGCCTGGGTCGCGCCGCGCGAGAGCGCTTCGAGCCCGAGCGCGCCCGATCCGGCGTACAGGTCGAGTACCCGTGCGCCGTCGAGATCGAGCCGGGCGTCGATCGCGCTGAACAACGCCTCACGCACCCGGTCGGAGGTGGGCCGGGTACCGGCGGGCGGCACCGCGAGGCGCCGCCCGCCGGCCACACCGGCGATGATGCGGGTCATTCCGACTCGCGCGCGGCCAGTTCCACCAGCAGATCCCCACCTTCGACCTGCTGCACCTTGGCGGTGGCGATGCGCCGGACCACACCGGCGCGCGGCGCGGTGATGGCCGCTTCCATCTTCATGGCCTCGATGGTGCCGACGGTGTCACCGGCGTTGATGGTGTCGCCCTCGGTCACCGCGAGAGTCACTACACCGGCGAACGGTGCCGCGATGTGACCGGGGTTGTTCTTGTCGGCCTTCTCGGCGGCAGGCACCTCGGAGGCGACCGACCGGTCGCGCACCGCGATCGGGCGCAGCTGCCCGTTCATGATGCACATGACCGTGCGCATGCCCTTCTCGTCCGGCTCGGAGATGGCTTCCAGGCCGATGAGCAGGGTGACGCCCTTCTCCAGCTGCACCCGGTGCTCCTCGCCGCGGCGCAGACCGTAGAAGAACTGGTTCTCCGACAGGCCGGTGGTGTCGCCGTACTTGTCGCGGTGGGCCAGGAACTCGGCGGTCGGGCCGGGGAACAGCAGCCGGTTGAGGGTGGCGCGCCGTTCTTCGGAGGTGCCGTCGAGCCCGGCCTGATCGGCCGGGGTGAGCGGGGTTTCCGGCTTGGGTTCGCTGCGGCCGGCCAGGGCCTTGCTGCGGAACGGTTCGGGCCAGCCACCGGCCGGTTCGCCGAGTTCGCCGCGCAGGAACCCGATCACCGAGTCCGGGATGTCGTAGCGGCCGGGGTCGGCGGCGAAGTCCTCGATGTCGACGCCGGAACCGACCAGGGCGAGGGCCAGGTCGCCGACGACCTTCGACGACGGCGTCACCTTGATGAGACGGCCCAGCAGCCGGTCGGCCGCCGCGTACTTGGCCTCGACCTCCTCGAACCGGTCACCGAGGCCGAGCGCGATCGCCTGCTGACGCAGGTTCGACAGCTGACCGCCGGGGATCTCGTGGGTGTACACGCGCCCGGTCGGTGCGGGCAGCCCCGACTCGAACGGCGCGTACACCTTGCGCAGCGCCTCCCAGTACGGCTCGAGATCGCACACGTTCTGCAGGTTCAGGCCGGTATCACGCTCGGTGTGCGCGGCCGCGGCGACGATCGCCGACAGCGCGGGCTGCGACGTGGTACCCGCCATCGCGGCGCTCGCACCGTCGACCGCGTCGGCACCGGCCTGCCAGGCGGCGAGGTAGGTGGCGAGCTGACCGCCGGGAGTGTCGTGGGTGTGCACGTGCACGGGCAGATCGAAGTTGCTGCGCAGCGCGGTGACCAGCTTCGCGGCCGCCGGTGCGCGCAGCAGACCGGCCATGTCCTTGATGGCCAGCACGTGGGCGCCCGCGTCGACGATCTGCTCGGCCAGCTTCAGGTAGTAGTCGAGCGTGTAGAGCTGCTCGTCGGGGTTGAGCAGGTCGCCGGTGTAGGACATGGCGACCTCGGCGATCGAGGTGCCGGTCTCGCGGACCGCGTCGATGGCCGGGCGCATCTGGTCGACATTGTTGAGGGCGTCGAAGATGCGGAAGATGTCGATGCCGGTGGTGGCGGCCTCGGACACGAACGCCCGCGTCACCTGCTCCGGGTACGGCGTGTAGCCGACGGTGTTGCGGCCGCGCAGCAGCATCTGCAGACAGATGTTCGGCACCGCCTCGCGCAGCGCGGCGAGGCGCTCCCACGGATCCTCGTGCAGGAAGCGAAGCGCCACATCGTAAGTCGCGCCGCCCCACGCCTCGATCGACAGCAGCTCGGGGGTGAGCCGGGCGACGTGGCCCGCCACACCGAGCAGGCCGTTGGTGCGCACCCGGGTGGCGAGCAGCGACTGATGCGCGTCGCGGAAGGTGGTGTCGGTGACGCCGACGGCCTTCTGCTCGCGCAGGGCCTGCGCGAAACCTTCCGGTCCGAGGGCGAGCAGACGCTGGCGCGAACCGTCCGGCGGCGGCACCGTCAGGTCGACGGCGGGCAGCTTGTCGTAGGGGTACACCGTGGTCGGGCGGTCACCGTTGGGCTTGTTGACGGTGACATCGGCCAGGTAGGTCAGGATCTTGGTGCCACGGTCGGCCGACCCGCGCGAGGTGAGCAGTTCGGGGCGCTCGTCGATGAACGAGGTGGTCACCCGGCCCGCCTGGAAGTCGGGATCGTCGAGCACCGACAGCAGGAACGGGATATTGGTCGTCACGCCACGGATGCGGAACTCGGCCAGCGCGCGGCGGGCACGAGCGGCGGCCGCGGGCAGGTCGCGGCCACGGCAGGTGAGCTTGACCAGCATGGAGTCGAAGTAGGCGCCGATCTCCGCGCCCAGGTTCGCGCCGCCGTCGAGACGGATACCCGCGCCGCCGGGCGTGCGGTAGGCGGTGATGCGCCCGGTGTCGGGACGGAAACCGTTGGCCGGGTCCTCGGTGGTGATGCGGCACTGCAGCGCGGCGCCGCGGATCGCCACCTTGTCCTGGCTCAGGCCCAGGTCGGCGAGGGTTTCCCCGGCGGCGATGCGCAACTGCGACTGCACCAGGTCGACATCGGTGATCTCCTCGGTCACCGTGTGCTCCACCTGGATGCGCGGGTTCATCTCGATGAACACGTGGTTGCCGCGCTCGTCGAGCAGGAACTCGACGGTGCCCGCGTTGCTGTACCCGATCTGGCGGGCGAAGGCGACGGCGTCGGCGCAGATCCGCTCGCGCAGCGCCGGGTCGAGGTTCGGGGCGGGCGCGAGCTCGATGACCTTCTGGTGGCGGCGCTGCAGCGAGCAGTCGCGCTCGAACAGGTGCATCACATTGCCGTGCTGGTCGGCCAGGATCTGCACCTCGATGTGACGGGGGTTCACCACCGCCTGCTCGAGGAATACCGTGGGGTCGCCGAAAGCCGACTCGGCCTCGCGCGAGGCCGCCTCGATCGACTCGCGCAGCTGCTCCGGCGCGGCGACCCGGCGCATGCCGCGCCCGCCACCACCGGCCACCGCCTTGACGAAGATCGGGTACTCGAGCTGCTCGGATGCGGCGAGCAGCTCGTCGATGTCGGCACTCGGTTCGCTCGACTTCAGCACCGGCAGACCGGCGGCCCGGGCGGCCTCGATCGCGGTCGCCTTGTTGCCCGCCATCTCCAGGACCTGCGCCGACGGGCCGATGAAGGTGATGCCCTCGCGTGCGCAGGCCGCGGCGAGGTCGGGGTTCTCCGACAGGAATCCGTAGCCGGGGTAGATGGCGTCGGCGCCCGCGCTCTTGGCCGCGTCGATGATCGCCTCGATCGAGAGGTACGCCCGGACCGGGTGCCCCTCCTCGCCGATCTGATACGACTCGGCCGCCTTCAGCCGGTGGACGGAGTTGCGGTCCTCGTGCGGGAAGACCGCGACCGTTCCGATGCCGAGTTCGTAGGCCGCGCGGAAGGCACGGATAGCGATCTCGCCGCGATTGGCGACCAAGACTTTCGAGAACATTGGACCACGGTACCCGGCCGCATCGACCCGTCCGGCACGCAAGGTGGGTTCGCAGCATTCTTCACCGCCGCCCCCGCCCACCTGCGAACCGGCGGTTACGCGGCCGTCACATCTCACCACCGCGCGCCGGCTCCGGTGCGATCGGCGCCCACGATCGCTTCGCATGTTACGCACGAGTAATCCAGGGCAGAATCCCTTGCGGGACTGCACTTCTCCTAGGGCATTCCACACTTTCAGCGAACATTGCGAACCAGCGGCGCTAGGATCCTGGCGTGCGGAAGATGTACGCGGGGGCCAGACTTCGACGGCTACGCGAAGAACGACGGATGACCCAGGCCGCGCTGGCCAAATCGCTCGATCTCTCGCCGAGTTACCTCAACCAGCTCGAGCGCGATCAGCGTCCGCTCACCATTCCCGTTCTGCTGAAACTGAATTCGACCTTCGACCTGGACGTGCAGTTCTTCGCCGCCGATTCCGACGCGCGGCTGGTCTCGGACCTGCACGAGGTGCTCGTCGAGGCGGCGGGCGGCGGCGACACCGCACCGATCACCGAGGTGGAGGAGCTGGCCACCCGGCTGCCGGAGGTGGCGCGGATCGTCATCGCCATGCACCGGCGGCTGCGCGCGGCCACCGATCAGCTCGATCTGCTCTCCTCCCGCGTCGACACCCCGACCGGCGCGCCGGGCACACCGCTGCCCTACGAGGATGTCCGGGACTTCTTCTACGACCACCGCAACCACATCGCCACCCTCGATCACGCCGCCGAGCAGCTGTTCGAGGAATCAGGGCTGAGCATCGGTTCGCTTGACCGGCAGCTGGCGCGGATCGCCGAGGAACGGGCGGGCGTCACCGTGCTCGTGCGAGGCGACGGCGCCGACCCGTCCATCCCAAAACGCCACTACGACCCGGATACGCGCACGCTCACCCTGGCCAGGCGGCTGCGGCCCGGGCAGCGCGCGTTCCAGATCGCGTCCACTCTCGGCCTGCTGCTCTACGGCCGCGAGATCGACAATGTGCTCGCCGAATCCCGGGCGCTGGTCGGGGAGTCGCGCACGCTGGCGCGGGTGGGGCTGGCCAACTACTTCGCCGGGGCGCTGATCCTGCCCTACGGGCGGTTCCTGCGGTCGGCCGAGGAACTGCGCTACGACGTCGACCTGCTCGGGTTGCGGTTCGAAGTGGGGTTCGAAACGGTGTGCCACCGGCTGGCGACGCTGCAACGACAGGGGCAGCGCGGGGTGCCGTTCTTCCTGGTACGCACCGACCGTGCGGGCAACATCTCGAAACGGCAGTCCGCCACGGCTTTCCACTTCTCCCGCGTCGGCGGCAACTGCCCACTGTGGGTCACCCACGAGGCCTTCGCCCACCCGGGACGCATCCTCACCCAGGTCGCGGAGATGCCCGACGGGCGTCGCTACCTGTGGATCGCGCGCACCACACCCGCCACGGCGCAGGGATACGGCACCGCGGCGAAGAACTTCGTCGTCGCGCTCGGGTGCGATATCGAGTACGCCGACCGGCTGGTGTACTCGCAGGGGATGCAGGTGGACGACCCGAATATCGCCGTGCCGATCGGGGCCGGGTGCAAGGTGTGCGAGCGGCCCGCCTGCCCGCAGCGGGCGTTCCCGCAGATCGGCCGGCCGCTGGCGGTCGCCGAGCACACGGCGACCGACCTGCCGTACCCGCGTCTGCCGCGGTGAACCCTGGGCGGGCGCGCCGGTCGACCCCTGCGCCGAACCTCGGCGGCGGGTAGGCGTGCGGGCGGTTTCGCGACATCGCCCGCGCCGGGCGTCTGTGCGGGGGCGCCGGGCAAACCGTGCGGTCCTCTCGAGAACTCCTAAGACTTGGCGAGGTACTCGAGTCGTTCGCCGTCGACAGCGGCGTTCATCATTCCCGCCAGGCCTGGGTGTTTCTCCAAGCCCGGGTCCTCGGCGACGATCCGGCGGGCCAGGTCCTGGGCGGCGGTGATGACCTCGAGGTCGTCGAGCAGGGAGAGCAGGCGCAGCGAGCGCGCGGTGCCGGACTGGGCCGAGCCGAGTACGTCGCCCTCCCGGCGCTGACGCAGGTCCAGTACCGACAGTTCGAAGCCGTCGGTGGTGGCGGCGACCGCTTCCAACCGGGCCATCGCGGTGCCGCCGGGTGCGGCATCGGTGACAAGCAGGCACAGGCCGGGGTGTTTGCCGCGGCCGATGCGCCCGCGCAGCTGGTGCAGTTGGCTCACGCCGAACCGGTCGGCGTCGACGATCACCATCACGGTGGCGTTCGGCACGTCGACACCGACCTCGACGACGGTGGTGCACACCAGCACGTCGATCGCGCCGTCGTTGAACTGGCGCATCACGTGGTCTTTCTCGTCGGACGGCAACCGTCCGTGCAGCAGTCCCACGCGCACACCCGCGAGCGGGCCGGTACTCAGCGTCTCGTACATGTCGACCGCGGCCTGGGTAGTCGGGCCCTCCTTCTCTTCGGCCTTCTTCCCCTTGGCCGGTGGCGCGTCCGGGTCCTCGCCGATGCGCGAGCACACCACATAGGCCTGCCTGCCCTGGCCGACCTCTTCCACGATGCGTTCCCATGCCCGCTCGACCCAGGCGGGATGCAGTTTGCGCGCGACGACTTTCGAGGTGATCGGCGAACGGCCCTTGGGCAACTGGGTGAGCGTGGAGGTTTCCAGATCACCGAGGGTCGTCATCGCGATCGTGCGTGGGATGGGGGTGGCGGTCATGACGAGCAGATGCGGACTCACGCCGCCTTTGGCCTTGGCGCGCAGCGCGTCTCGCTGCTCCACGCCGAAACGGTGCTGTTCGTCGACCACCACGAGACCGAGGTCGAAGAACTCGACCGCGTCCTGGATGAGGGCATGGGTGCCGATGACGATCCCCGCCTCACCGGTCACCGCGTCGAGCAGCGCGGATTTCTTCGCCGCCGCCGACATGGAGCCGGTGAGCAACACCACCTTGGTGGAATTCTCGGCCGCGCCGAGTTCGCCTGCGGTGCCGAGATCGCCGAGCATCGCCCGCAGCGACCGGTAGTGCTGTGCGGCAAGAACTTCCGTCGGAGCGAGCAGGGCGCACTGGCGACCGGCGTCCACCGCTTGGAGCATGGCGTGCAGGGCGACGATCGTCTTGCCCGAACCCACCTCGCCCTGCAGCAGGCGATGCATGGGGCGGGTGCGCGACATGTCGTCGGAGATCTCGTCGATCACCTGCCGCTGGCCTTCGGTGAGTTCGAAGGGCAGTCGTTCATCGAAGTCGGCGGCGATGCCGTCGGTGCGGGGCGGGCAGGCGGGCGCGGTGCGGCCCTCCACCTCGTGCCGACGTTCGGCCAGCACCAACTGCAGGGCGAGTGCCTCGTCGAAACGTAAACGGTCCCTTGCTCGCTCGATATCGAGCTTGTGTTCGGGCAGGTGGATCAGGCGAAGCGCGTCCGACACCTCGAGCAGGTTGCGTTCCTCGCGCAGCTCCGCCGGGAGCGGGTCGTCGATCGGGTCGAGCTGGTCGAGGACCTGCCGGATACAGGCCAGCAGATCCCAGCTCTGCACCTTCGCCGTCGCCGGATACACCGGGACGAACTCGCGCTCGAAGAACGAAGCATCCACTCCCCCGGCACCTTTGGCGCTCTGGGCCAGCCCACGCAACGCACCGCTGCCGCGCACCGACGTGAGCTGCTCCACGCCCGCCTCGGCCTTGTCGGGCAGGATCAAGTAGTCGGGGTGCGAGAGGTTCCAGCGGTCGGGACGCCACCAGTGCACGGTGCCCGACATCATCGCCCGCACACCGTCTTTCACCAGGTAACGGACCTTGTCACCGTTGAAGAAAGTGGCCTCGATCGGCCGGGTGGCGCCGGTGTCGAGCTGCACCTTCAGCAGCGAGCCGCGACGGTTCTTCATCGGGCGCAGTTCGGTTTTCGTGATCCGGCCGATGACGGTGATGTGGGCGCCCTCTTCCGGTTCCTCCTCCGTCAGCGGCTGTCCCTGGGTGGCGTAGCGCGCCGGGTAGTGGCGCAGCAGGTCTTCGACGGTGGTCATATCGAAGGCTTCGGCCAGGCGGTCGGCGGCCTTCACGCCGAGTACGTGGTCGAGCCGGTCGCTCAGTGTCGTCATCGTCTACTCGACCCCAATCTGCACCAGATCCGCTTGCTGCCCACCGGAATACACCACCACATCCACACCGGGGAATCCGGCGCGCACATGATCGGCGAGAATCTGCCCCAGTTCGTGCCCGGCCCCCGCGCCCATCAGCAAGGTCACCAATTCCCCGCCGAGACCGAGCATCCGGTCGAGCAGGATGCGTCCCGCGCCGACCACGTCCGGGTCGATCACCACCACATCCTCGCCGACCAGGCCCAAACCGTCACCGGGAGAACAGGTTCCGACCATCGTCAACGCACGCACCCGGGCCGCCCGCAGCGCACCCCAGCGGGTGGTCGCCGCCGCCTCGGACATGGCGAAGGCGTCGTCGACGGCGATCCGCCCTCGATCGTGGACCGCGAGCGCGGCGAGCCCCTGCACCATCGAGGCGCTCGGCAACAACAGCACGTCGCGCGAACCGTCACGCGCGGCCACACCGACGGCGACCAATTCCTGTGCGGGCAATGCACCGTTGGGCAGCACCAGCACCTCGCGGTGCGGCATCGCCCGGATCGTCCGCAGGAGGATGTCGGCGTCGAAGGCCTCGTCCTCGCGCAACACCACCGCCCCCGCGTCCTCGAAAAGCTCCGCCGCATCAGCACCGGCCACGACGGCGACGACCCCTCGGTCAGCGAGCCCATCGGTGGAAAGGGTGGTTCGCCCCACCGAGTTCGCGTCGACCGGAGCCGACTCCGGGTGGTCGCCGACGCCGTTGTGCGCTGTGACGGCGAAGCTTTCGACCCGGATGGCGCTCAACGTCCCGACCGCGAGCCCCGCCTCGATGGCCGCGCCCGCGTCGCGGCAGTGCACGTGCGCCGACCAGGTGGTATCCCCGTCGCCGACCACGACGACGGAATCGCCGAGCACCGCCAACCGCTCCCGCAATACCCCCGCGCCTACGTCATCCGTGCCGGAGATCACATACATGACCTCGAAATGCGGGTCGGCGCCGCGCCCCCGGTCCTCGTCCCCGCGTAGACCGTCGCGGTCTCCGCGCACCCCGTCACGACCACAGAACGACTCGTCCAGGTCGCCGCCCGGCCCGCCCTCAACCCCGCGCGCCTCGCCATCCCGGCTCCCCGGCACTTCGCCATCCCGGCGCCCCGCCGCCTCGTCATCCCGGCGTCCCGGCCCCTCGCCATTCCAGCGCCCCGGTCCCTCGCCATTCCAGCGCCCCGGCGCCTCGTCGTGGTCACCGCACGTCCCGGCGTGTGCGCCGAACCCACGACCACCGAGCGACGCACCGCGATCGCGCCGGGAATCGGCCCCACCCGCATGCGCGCCGACCGACCTGGGCGGCTGCCCCCCACCGCGACCGGGCTCGGAAGCGCTGATCGACTGCCTGCGCCGACGCTCCGCACCCGTTGCCGGCGTCGCGCCGCCACCTCGCTCACGGGCGTAGGTATGGCGTTCGGGAGCCACACCGCACACCTCGGCGACGAGGCAGTCCAGCAGAACCAGCAGACCGCGCGCACCGGCGTCGACGACGCCCGCAGCCCGCAGCACACCGAGTTGGGCGGGCGTCTCGTTCAGCGCGCGTGCGGCACCGTCGGCCGCTGCCTTCGCCACACCCTCGAGCGAGGAATCGCCGGACTCGGCGGCAGCTACCGCAGCGCGATCGAGCACCGTCAGAATCGTGCCCTCCACCGGCGCACTCAACCCCTGCCGCACCAGCACCGCCGCCCGCCGCAACGCTCCTCGCAACCGCTCGCCGGTCAACGGCCCGGCCACCACCGCCTCGGCGATTCCGCGCAATACCTGCGAAAGAATGATCCCGGAATTGCCCCGCGCCCCGGCCGTGGCGCCACGAGCCAGCGCCTTCGCCACCTCCCCGGCCCGACCATCGCCCAGCGCGCCGCCGCACGAGTCGGTCGCATAACGCATCTGCCCCAGCTCGGGCTGCACGCGCGACCGCTCCTGCGCACCGCCCTCGGCATCGGCGGCAGCGAGGGCGGCCCGCATCGTGGCCAGGAGGTTGGTTCCGGTGTCGGAATCGGCGATGGGGAAGACGTTGAGGGCGTCGATCTCCGATCGGCGGGACTCGAGGCCCGCACAGCAGGACCTGGCCCACGACAGCAGCGCGGCGCCGTCGAGCGCCTCGGGCACCTGCGTCACCGTCACCTCGTTCCCCGTCGGCCGTGCTCGCCCGCCGAGCATCGCAGCCAGGTTAGCGCCAGCGACCGACAGCAGTACCCTGACCACGGACGCACCACGTGTCCGCGCCGTCGAGCAGGACACCCGGTTTGGAAGTTCCCGCCCGGGCCCGCTACGCTTGCAGGGTTGCCTCGTGCGGCCTCGACAGGTCTGCGCTGGCCGATGCAAGTCGGCAAGGCATTTGACGACATCAGTTTCCGGTTCAGCGGCACACGTGCGCGCTGACCGCTTATGACATGAAGGAGCTCGCGACATGGCTGCCGTTTGCGACGTCTGCGCCAAGGGCCCCGGTTTCGGGAAGTCGGTCTCGCACTCGCACCGGCGCACCAACCGTCGCTGGAACCCGAACATCCAGACCGTGCGTGCGCAGGTTGCCCCTGGCAACACCCGCCGGATGAACGTGTGCACCTCCTGCCTGAAGGCGGGCAAGGTCGTCCGCGGCTGATTTCCGGCCCGTACATTCTGCCGACAGTGCCCCGGCACCCTTCATGGGTTGTCCGGGGTTTTGTCGTCGAACGGGTGATTCGTGGCTGAGTGGCGGATCGTCCCGGCGGGCGCCGCGCACATCACCGCGCTCGCGGCCTGCCACATCGCCAGCTGGCGGGAGGCCTACGACTCGCTGGTCCCCGCCCACCTGCTCGCCGCGTTCGATCTCGACAGTTCGGCGATCACCTGGGAACGCCGCCGCACCGACGACCGCTATCGGCTGCTCGTCGCCTGTCACGGCGACGACCTGATCGGCTTCGCCGCCGCGTCACGACAGCCGACCGGCAGCGAGCTGGAAGCGTTATACGTGCGCGCCGCCTGGCACGGCACCGGCGTCGCCGACGACCTGCTCGCGGCCACCGTTCCCGCTGCGCCCTGCACGCTGTGGGTGCTCGGCGACTATCCGCGCGCGCACGCCTTCTACCGCAGGCACGGCTTCGCCGATACGGGTCTGCGCCGCACCGACCCGTTCACGCTGCTGCCCGAACAACAGTGGCGGCGCGCCCCTCGCTAATGTGACGGGCATGAGTAGCGAACCGGTCGTCGTCGACGGCGTACTGCACCTGACCATCGCGACCGCGGCCGCGGGCACCTCCCTCGATTTCGACCTGATCAACGCGGGCACCGCCGCCCTGCGTTCGCTCGGCGACGAGGTGGGCGCGATCCTGATCACCGGTGCGGGCGCCAACTTCTGCGCGGGCGGCAATGTCCGCCACTTCGCCGGTGCCGACGACCGAGGCGCCTTCCTGCACGAGCTGGCCACCCAGCTGCACGACTTCGTACGCGCCCTGACCGCCGCACCCGTCCCGGTCGTCGCGGCGGTGCACGGCTGGGCGGCCGGTGCCGGCATGAGCCTGGTCTGCGCGGCCGACATCGCCATCGGCGGCCCGTCGACCCAGATGCGTCCGGCCTACCCCGGCATCGGCTTCACCCCCGACGGCGGGATGTCGTGGTCGCTGCCGCGCATCGTCGGCGCCGGCCGGGCCCGCGAGATCCTGTTGACCGACGCCGTGATCGGCGCCGAGCAGGCCGAACGACTCGGACTGCTCAGCCGGATCGTCCCCGACGAGGAGATCCGCACCGAGGCACTGCGCGTGGCCACCGGCTTCACCACCGGCCCCCGCGCCGCCTACACGGCCATGAAAAAGCTGCTGGCCCAGTCGCCGACGGCAACATTGGACCAGCAGCTCGACGCGGAACGCGACAGCATCGCCGCCGCCGCGAACAGCAGCACCGGGCGCGAAGGCGTCGACGCCTTCATCGCCAAGCGCAAGCCCGACTACACGAACCTCGCCTGAGCGGCGCTCACGCCGGAACTCCGCCACCACGGATTTTCGGCCGCCTCGGATCCGAGGGGCGAGACGTAACGGCGAAGCCGAAGTATCGCCCCTCGGATTCGAGGCCCTCAGGGCCGAAAATCCCGCGGCGCCAGCCGCTTTAACACACAGCGCCCAGGGCGCTGAAGGTGTTCTGCAGGAGGCAGGTGATCTTGGCGTTGACGCCGGAGGAGATGGTCGAGGTGCCGGTGGAGGTCCATTCCTCGCCGACGGGGCTGGTCGCGACCGGGGTCGCCTGCTCGTTGTAGGGCTCGAGCTGCAGGCCCGCGGCCGAGGCCGAGCCCGCGCCCGCGGTGATGGCGGCGGCGACGGCGGCGGTCGCCAGTGCGGCGCGAACGGTTGTGGTGTGCATCCGGTTGTGCTCCTTCATCATTTTCTTCTCGTGCGGGCGGCACCCCGGGTCAGGGCAACCGCCAGTCGACAGGATCGGCGCCGAGTTCGTCGAGCAGTTCGTTGACCCGGGAGAAGGGTCGCGACCCGAAGAACCCGCGCGAGGCGGACAGCGGCGAGGGGTGTGCCGATTCGATGTAGGGGACCTCGGCGGCGACCAGGGTCGGCTTCAGCGAGCCCGCGTCCCGGCCCCACAGCACGGCGACGAGCGGTTCGTCACGGTCGACGAGCGCGCGAATCGCCTGCTCGGTCACCGCTTCCCAGCCCTTGCCGCGATGTGAGGCCGGGGTGCCGGGCGTGACGGTGAGCACTCGGTTCAGCAGCAGCACACCCTGATCCGACCACGGGCTCAGGTCGCCGCACTTGGGCGTATCGAAGCCGAGGTCCTTGGTGTACTCGGCGAAGATGTTGGACAGGCTGCGCGGGATCGGCGAAACATCAGGCGCGACAGAGAAACTCAGTCCCATCGCGTGGCCGGGAGTCGGGTAGGGGTCCTGGCCGACGATCAGCACGCGCACCGCGTCGAACGGGCGCCGGAACGCGCGCAGCACGTTCTCTCCGGCGGGTAGATATCCGCGTCCGGCGGCGTTCTCCGCGCGCAGGAACTCACCCATCTCGCTGATGCGGTCGGCAACCGGTTCCAGGGCCCGGGCCCAGCCCGGGTCGATGATCTCCGACAGTGGTTTGGCACCCATGACCGCACAACCTATCGTTTGCCGGGCTCGGCCGTGGCGCCTGCCCCACGGAACGATTCCCACCCGGTGGCACCGGCGGGCCGCGCACCGTCGACGGTGACGCCGCTGCCTGCGGTAACGACCCCGATGGGCCGCCAGCCCGGTGGCAGCGCGGTCGCGGGCGACCACGTGCCGACGAACGCGTGGTCCTCTCCCCCGGCCAGAATCCATTGCCCCGCATCGGCTTCGAGCCGGGCGGCGACGGCGTCGAGTTCGGGGTCGGTGAGGGCGGCGGCGTGCACGTCGATCGCGACGCCGGAGGCGGCGGCGAGGTGGCCGAGGTCGGCGAGCAGCCCGTCGGAGACATCGGTGAGGGCGTTGGGGATGTGGACACCGAACACGTCGATCACCTCGGCGTAGGGCGGCTGCGGAACCCGGTGTGCCGCAAGCGCGTGCGCGAAGGCCGGATCGGAAACATCCGCCCCGCCGGACAATACGGCCAGGCCCGCGGCCGACCAGCCGAGTTCGCCTGCGACAGCGACGATATCGCCCTCGACCGCACCGGATCGGGTGAGCGCGCCCTGGCCACCGAGGTCACCGAACGCGGTCACCGAGATCACCAACTGCTCGCTGTGCACGAGGTCGCCGCCCGCGATGGATCCGCCGGCCCGCACGGCCTCGATCCACATGCCGTCGGCGATGCCCTCGACGACCCGTACCGGAGTGTCGCCGGGACAACCGAGCGCGACCACGAAGCCGGTGGGACGCGCGCCCATCGCCACCACGTCGGCGGCGTTCTGCGCGATCGCCTTGCGCCCGATATCGGCGGGCGTCGACCAGTCGAGCCGGAAGTGCCTGCCCTCCACGAGCATGTCGGTACTCACCACGAACCGGCCGTCGGGCGCGGCGAGCAGCGCGGCGTCGTCGCCCGGGCCGAGCAGCACGTGCGCGGCCTGCTCGCGACCGGCGTTGATCCGGTCGATCAAGGCGAATTCACCCAGCTCACGCACCGTCTGCGAACGGCTGTCCTCGCTGATGACCGACTCCTTCCCGCTGTGCTCCCGACCGACGAAATCGCCACGACGGTACCCTTTCGGAGGCGATCGGGCACCACCGACGGTGCGCGGCGCAGGCGATGAGGAAAGGACCACGCGGCTATGGCGGAATCGTCGGACCCGACAGCGGACGATCGCGACGAGGCGACCGGGCCCGAGGACACTGCCGAACCATCAGTCCTCCGCAAAGCCTCTCCAGAAGCGGAATCGGCCGACGACGAGAACCCTGACGACGCGAGCCCTGACGACGACAGCGCCGACGACAAACCGGCCGCCGACAGCCACTACTCCCCCGCGCTGATCGCCACCGCCGTCGCCCTGCCCATCGTGCTGATCGTGGGCGTGCTCGTGGCCGCCTTCCTGATCCTGCGCGCCCCCGTCGAACGCGAACCGCTCGCGCTGGGGCCGGTCCCCGCCCCCGCCGCCGACGGCCCCGCCTGCGCGGCCCTGCTGCCTGCCCTGCCCGCCGACCTGGGCGACTACACCAAATCCACCCTCGCCGAACCGGCACCGCCCGCAACCCGCGCCTGGCAACTGCCCGAGGGCGGGGAAGCGATCGTGCTGCGCTGCGGCCTGGACCGGCCACTCGAATTCAACCGGGCCTCACCGCTGCAGGAGGTCGACGGGGTGAAGTGGTTCCAGGTTCGCGACGAGACGGCCAAGACGGGCACATGGTTCGCCGTCGATCGCGAAACCTACATCGCCCTGACGGTCCCCGACGGGTCGGGCACAGCCGCCGTACAAACGGTCTCCGACACGATCACCGCGACCCTCCCCGCCCAACCGATCAACCCTGGCGAGTTGTGACATTGGCGGCTGGCGCCGCGGGATTTTCGGCCTGGAAGGCCTCGAATCCGAAGGGCGATACTTCGGCTTCGCCGTTACGTCTCGCCCTTCGGATCCGAGGCGGCCGAAAATCCTTGGCTGTTCTGCTGCGGGGTCAGCGCAGGCCGGTGCCTCGGGCTACGGCGGTTTCGATGAGGGTGGAGACCAAGGTGGGGTAGTCGATGCCGGTTGCTTCCCACATGCGGGGGTATTGGGAGATGGGGGTGAAGCCGGGCATGGTGTTGATCTCGTTGATCACCGGGCCGTCGGCGGTGAGGAAGAAGTCGACTCGGGCCAGGCCCTGGCAGTCCAGGGCGCGGAAGGCACGCACCGACAGGGCGCGGATCTCGTCGGCGACGGCGTCGTCGAGCTTGGCGGGCACGTCGAATTCGCACACGTCGTCGAGGTATTTGGTGGCGAAGTCGTAGAACTCGGGGGCCGCGGCGTCGGCGTCGGGCATGCGGATCTCGGAGACGACGCTGCCGCGCACGTCGCCGTCGGCGAATTCGAGGACACCGCATTCGACTTCACGCCCGACGATGCCCGCCTCGACGATCACCTTGGGGTCGTGGGCGCGGGCGGTGGCGACGGCGTCGTCGAGGGCCGCCCAGTCGGTGATCTTAGTGATGCCGATGGACGAACCGCCGCGCGCGGGTTTCACGAAGGCGGGCAGGCCGATGCGGTCGCGTTCCTCGGCGGTCAGGGTCTGGGTGCCGGGACGTAACACCACCTGCACACCGACCGGAAGCGATTCGGCGGCCAGCAGTTTCTTGGTGAATTCCTTGTCCATCCCGGCCGCGCTGGCCAGCACACCGGCACCCACATAGGGCACCCCGGCCAGCTCGAGCATGCCCTGCAGGGTGCCGTCCTCGCCGAACGGGCCGTGCAGGATGGGGAAGACCACATCGACGGTGCCGAGCGTGGCGGTCGGATCGTCCAGGGCGACGAGCGCGCCGGAACGGCCGGGGTCGGCGGCCAGGGTGAGCGCGGTGCCCGCGGCATCGACGGCGGGCAGTTCGCCGTGGCTGAGCGTGAGTTCGCCGATCCCCTCGGCAAGCACCCAGCTGCCGGTGGTGGTGATCCCGATAGGCACCACCTCGTAGCGCCGCGGATCGAGGTTGCGCAGGACGCTGCTCGCCGACACACACGAGACGGCGTGCTCGCTGCTGCGCCCGCCGAACACCACAGCTACCCTGATCCGTTCCGTCATGAACGTCACCGTAGTAGGTTCGCGCCGCCGCGGCGGCATCGGCCTTATTCGGGTTTCATGCGCCTGCCGAGCAGGCTGCCGACGGCCTCGTTCACCGAAAGTCCCTCGTGGCACACCTTGTGCACCGCGTCGGTCAACGGCATCTCCACCTGGTGTTCGGCCGCGAGCGCCCGCACCGATGTGCACGACTTCACACCCTCGGCGACCTGACCGTTGGTCGCCTCCTGCGCGGCCTGCATCGACCCGCCCTGTCCGAGCACATACCCGAAGGACCGGTTGCGCGACAGCGGCGAGGTGCAGGTGGCGACGAGGTCGCCCACGCCGGCGAGCCCGGCCAGCGTCACCGGTTGCGCACCGAGCGCCACCCCGAGCCGCATCACCTCGGCCAGCCCGCGGGTGATGAGACTGGCCACGGAGTTGTCACCGAGGCCCATGCCCGAGGCGATGCCGCAGGCCAGGGCGATGACGTTCTTGCACGCGCCACCGATCTCGCAGCCCACCACATCGGTATTGGTGTAGGGCCGGAAATAGCCGGTGGCACAGGCATGTTGGGCCTGCTGTGCGCGTTCGGTGTCGGTGCAGGCGATCACGGTGGCCGCGGGCTGGCGTTCGACGATCTCGTGGGCGAGATTGGGTCCCGACAGCACCGCGATGCGGCCCTGTTCGGCGCCGGTCACCTCCGCGATCACCTGGCTCATCCGCAGCAGTGTCCCGGTCTCGATGCCCTTGGCCAGGCTCATCAGCGTGGCATCGGCGCCGATATCGTCCTTCCAGTGGCCCAGATTGGCCCGCAGGGACTGCGACGGCACCGCGAGCACGACCAGATCCGCGCCGTCGAGCGCGATCCGGTGATCGTGGGTGGCCCGCACGGGCGGCAACTGCACGCCCGGCAGGTAGAACGGATTCTGATGCTCGGTGTCGAGCGCGCGAGCCACCTCTTCGCGCCTGGCCCAGATCGTCACCTCGGTACCCGCCTCGGCCAACACCTTCGCGAATGCCGTACCCCACGACCCAGCACCCATAACCGCAGCCCTCGTCATCAGCCCAATATGCCATGCAAGGATCGAGACCATGCACACCGTGCACGCCGTGATGGCGGTCAAGCACCGAGACCGGGCCAAGAGCCGGTTGTCGGCCGTGCTCAGCGCCGACCAGCGCGCCCGGCTGGTGCTCGCCATGTTCGCCGACACCGTCGAGGCGGCCGCCGCCGTGCCCGCGATCGGTTCGCTGACCGTCGTCACCCCCGACGCCGTCGTCGCCGCCCGCGCACGCGAACTCGGCGCGCACGTCCTGGCCGAGCCGCCCGCCGACCGCGACCCCCTCAACACCGCCCTCACCGCCGCGGCCGACGACGTGCGCCACCGCAGTGGCCCGGTCCGCCTGCTCGCCCTGCAGGCCGACCTGCCCGCCCTGCGCACCGCCGAACTCACCGACTTCCTCGCCGTCGCGCCCGCCACTCGCGCGGTGGTGATCGATCACACGGGGACCGGCACTTCGGCATTGCTGGCCGGCACCGCACCGGATGCGCTGGCACCACGTTTCGGCCCCGATTCGGCCCGCGCCCACCGCGAATACGGCGCCGTCGTCGTGCCCGGCCACTGGCCGGGCCTGCGCTGTGACGTCGACACACCCGAGGATCTGGACGCCGTGCGCGCGCTCGGCGTCGGCGTCCACACCGCCGACGCGCTGCGGGAGTTCGGAATCACCACCCACCGAGGCGATCCCGTCCGCACGGTGTGCTAGCCGGTCGCCGCACCAGGAGTTCACCCGATGTCATGCTGCGGACCACGCGGTCCGTAGGGGATGATTGACAGCGTGAGCGACACGGAAACCATCAAGTCCCTGCCCCCGATTTCCCCGCCACCTGCGGCCGCCATCGCCTCGGGCGCCGACGGCAGTTCGCAGCGATTGCCACGCGATCGCTACCTCAACCGGGAATTGAGCTGGCTGGACTTCAATGCCCGGGTGCTCGCCCTCGCCGAGGATGCCTCCCTGCCGTTGCTGGAGCGCGCGAAGTTCCTCGCGATCTTCGCCTCCAACCTCGACGAGTTCTACATGGTCCGGGTCGCCGGGCTCAAACGCCGCGCCGAGACCGGGCTCTCGGTGCGCTCCGCCGACGGCCGCTCACCGTCCGAACAGCTCGAGATGATCACCGCCCGCGCACAGGAACTCGCCGAGCGGCACGCGAAGGTCTTCATCGATTCGGTGAACCCGGCGCTGGCAGGCGCGGGCATCGACATCATCGGCTGGTCGGGCCTCGACGAAGCCGAACGGCAACGCCTTTCGAGCTATTTCACCGATCAGGTCTTCCCGGTCCTCACACCGCTGGCCGTCGACCCGGCCCACCCCTTCCCCTACATCTCCGGCCTGAGCCTCAATCTCGCCGTGACGGTGAAGGACGCGGGCACCGGCGGCGAGCACTTCGCCCGCGTGAAGGTGCCCGACAACGTCGACCGGTTCGTCCGCGTGCGCCGCACCGGCGCGCCGTCGGCCATCGCGGCCTTCCTGCCGATGGAAGAACTCATCGCCGCCCACCTCGATCTGCTGTTCCCCGGCCTGAACGTGGTGGAGACCCACTCGTTCCGGATCACCCGCAACGCCGATTTCGAGGTCGACGAGGACCGCGACGAGGACCTGCTGCAGGCGATGGAACGCGAACTGGCGCGTCGCCGTTTCGGCAAGCCGGTGCGGCTCGAGGTCTCCGACGACATGACCGAGCACATGCTGGAGTTGCTACTACGTGAGTTGGAGGTCGACCCCGCCGATGTGATCCAGGTGCCCGGCCTGCTCGACCTGTCGTGCCTGTGGCAGGTCTACGGCGTCGACCGGCCCGAACTCAAGGACGCGCCCTACGTACCGGCCACCCCCGCCGCGTTCGGTGAGCGCGAGACCCCGCGCAATGTCTTCAGCGCGCTGCGCGAGGGCGACGTGCTGGTGCACCACCCCTACGACTCGTTCTCCACCAGCGTGCAGCGGTTCATCGAACAGGCCGCCGCCGACCCGCAGGTGCTGGCGATCAAGCAGACCCTGTACCGCACCTCCGGTGACTCCCCCATCATCAACGCCCTGATCGAGGCCGCCGAGGCGGGCAAGCAGGTGGTGGCCCTGGTGGAGATCAAGGCACGTTTCGACGAGCAGGCCAACATCAAATGGGCACGGGCGCTGGAACAGGCGGGCGTGCACGTGGTCTACGGCCTCGTCGGCCTCAAGACCCACTGCAAGACGTGCCTGGTGGTGCGCCGCGAGGGTTCGACCATCCGCCGCTACTGCCACATCGGCACCGGCAACTACAACCCCAAGACCGCGCGCCTGTACGAGGACGTCGGATTGTTCACCGCGGCACCGGAGATCGGTGCCGACCTGACCGACCTGTTCAACTCGCTCACCGGGTACTCCCGCAAGGAGGACTACCGGAACCTGATGGTCGCCCCGCTCGGTGTCCGGGCGGGCATCATCGAGCGGATCGACCGTGAGATCGAGCTGGCACGTGAGGGTTTCGACGCCCGTATCCGGCTCAAGGCCAACGCGATCGTCGACGAGCAGATCATCGACGCCCTCTACCGCGCCTCTCAGGCAGGCGTGCCGGTGCAGATCGTGGTGCGCGGTATCTGCGGCCTGCGCGCGGGCGTGCCGGGCCTCAGCGAGAACATCGAGGTGCGCTCCATTCTCGGTCGCTTCCTCGAGCACTCGCGCGTACTGCAGTTCCAGGCACAGGAACAGACCTGGATCGGCAGCGCCGACATGATGCACCGCAATCTCGACCGCCGAGTGGAGGTGATGGTGCAGGTGAAGGATCCGCGCCTGACCGAGCAGCTCGGTGTGGTCTTCGATTCCGCGCTCGACCCCATGACGCGCTGCTGGGTGCTGCTGCCCGACGGTTCCTGGCAGGCGAGCCCCACCGACGCCGACGCCAACCAGGTGCGCGATCACCAGGAATTCCTCATGCGGTTGCGTCGTCCCGAACAGCCGTGAGCAAGCACGCACAGGAGAAGCCCGAACCGATGCGCGACCCGCGGGTCCGGCCCAATATTCATGCCGCGGGAGCGGTTCTGTGGCGTGCGGGCGCCACCGGACCGGAGATCGCGGTGATCCACCGGCCCAAGTACGGCGACTGGTCACTGCCCAAGGGCAAGCTCGATCCCGGCGAAAGCCCGGTGGTCGCGGCCGTGCGCGAGGTCGGCGAGGAGACCGGCCTACCGTGCACGCTCGGGCGTTATCTCGGCCGGGTCACCTATCCCATCCCGGGGCACCGGCAGCTCAAACGAGTGGACTACTGGGCCGCCGAGGCGGCCGAGGGCGAGTTCACCGAGAACTCCGAAGTGGACCAGCTGCGCTGGATTCCGCTCGACGACGTGATGGACGAACTGTCGTACCCGATGGACCGCCAGATCGTGCGCGTCTTCGCCCGTCACCCACCGAAAACGGCCACCGTGCTGCTCGTCCGCCACGCCAAGGCGGGCAAGCGCTCCGAGTTCGACGGTCCGGACGATCAGCGGCCACTCGAGCCCGCCGGGCTGCGGCAGGCCGAGGCGCTCGTCCCGAATCTGCTGGCGTTCGGAGCATCCCGGATCTATTCGGCCGATCCCCTGCGCTGTATCCAAACCGTTACCCCGTTGGCGGAGCATCTGAACGCCGAAATCAATTGCGAGCCAATGTTTTCCGAGCAAGGTTACGATTCAGCGAAAGATGCGGCGCGGCAACGTTTTCTGTCGTTGGTAACAGATCGGGGTGTACCGGTGGTCTGCAGTCAGGGCGGCGTGATTCCCGATCTGACACAGTGGCTGGCTCAGCGCGACGGACTCACCCTGCCGCCCGCGCGTAATCGCAAGGGCAGCGTCTGGGCTTTGTCGTTCATCGGGGACCGATTAGTCGCGGCGAACCATATGGATCGTGCCTTGTCTACGGGAATCGTCACCGGCTGAACAAAAGTTACCCCGCACAGCCGAAACGGCCCCGGAAATTCCGGGGCCGTTCTCGGTCCAGTGGTGGGTGATGCGGCTTTACGTGCACATTCCCCGACCTGATCCCGCTGCGGCAGGATCAACGAGCACGACGGGTGGCTGTCTTCTTCGCAGCAGTCTTCTTAGCAGGAGCCTTCTTAGCAGCGGTGGTCTTCTTGGCCGCCGTGGCCTTGGTGGCGGTGGCCTTGGCGGCAGTGGCCTTGGTGGCAGTCTTCTTGGCCGGGGCCTTCTTTGCCGCCGTGGTCTTCTTGGCGGCGGTGGCCTTGGCCGCCGTCGTCTTCTTGGCGGCAGGAGCCTTGGTCGCGGCCTTGCGGGCCGTGGTCTTGGCCGGACCCTTCGACGGCGTGGCCTTCTTGGCCGCGGTCTTCTTCGCCGCGGTCTTCTTGGCTGCCGCCTTCTTCGCCGCCACGGGCGCATTCACGCCACGCTTCACGGCCGGGCCGGACGCGGCCAGCTTCTGCTTACCCGCGATCACCGCTTTGAACTGAGCGCCCGGTCGGAAGGCAGGCACCGAAGTCGCCTTCACCTTCACGGTTTCACCGGTACGCGGGTTACGGGCAACCCTGGGAGCACGCTTGCGCTGTTCGAACACACCGAATCCGGTGATGGTGACGCTTTGACCTTTGTGCACGGCACGGACGATGGTGTCGACCACGTTCTCGACAGCCGCAGTAGCCGTGCGCCTGTCCGTACCCAACTTTTCGGTCAGAACGTCGATCAGTTCCGCCTTGTTCATTGAATCCTCCGCAGACTAATGGCCCGTCGTCGGACCGACTAGGTACCACGGTAAACCCAGTTTGAGCAAGAGTCTATGTGCCACGCCAAAATTCATGTGGTTTAGCACACGTCCAGCTACCGCTCCCAGGGAAGCGCCCCTAAGCGCCCCAGCCGATTACGCCGGTGAAATAGGCTCCGGCAGCGTCACGGGTTTCCATGACGGCCTTCCCTTTTCGAACTCGGTGATCGCGTCGCCTTGCCGCAGCGTGAGGCCGATGTCGTCCAAACCCTCCAGCAGACGCCAGCGGGTGTAGTCGTCAATATCGAACGGCAACACGATGGTTCCCGCCGTGACGGTGCGCGCCGACAGGTCGACAACCAATTCGAGGCCGGGTTGTTCCTCGATGAGCTTCCAGAGCATTTCGACATCGTTCTGTGACATCTGCGCGGCCAGCAGACCACCCTTGCCCGCATTCCCACGGAAGATGTCGGCGAAACGCGAGGAGATCACCACTCGAAAGCCGTAGTCCGACAGCGCCCACACCGCGTGCTCACGCGAGGAACCGGTGCCGAAATCCGGCCCGGCCACCAGAACGCTGCCGCTGCGGTACGGCTCGGTGTTGAGAATGAAGTCCGGATCGGTACGCCAACCGGCGAACAGACCGTCCTCGAAACCGGTACGAGTCACGCGCTTCAGGTAAACGGCGGGGATGATCTGATCGGTGTCGACATTGGACCGGCGCAGCGGTACCCCGATGCCTTTGTGAACAGTGAAGGCTTCCATAACGATTCTCCTTCGATCGTGGTGGTTCGGGGCCGCTCAGGCCAGATCGGCGGGCGAGGACAGGGTGCCGCGCACCGCCGTGGCGGCGGCGACCAGCGGCGAGACCAGGTGGGTACGCCCGCCCTTGCCCTGTCGGCCTTCGAAATTGCGGTTGGAGGTGGAGGCGCAGCGCTGACCCGGTTCCAGCTGATCCGGATTCATCCCGAGGCACATCGAACAGCCCGCCTGGCGCCATTCCGCACCGGCCGCGGTGAAAATCTCGCCGAGTCCTTCTTTTTCCGCCTGCGCGCGCACCCGCATCGAGCCGGGTACGACCAGCATTCGCACACCGTCGGCGACGCGGCGGCCCTTCAAAACATCGGCGACGGCACGCAGATCCTCGATCCGGCCATTGGTGCAGGAACCGACGAAAACGGTATCCACGCTCACCTCACGCAGCGGCATTCCCGGCGTCAGGTCCATGTAGCGCAACGCCTTCTCGGCGGCCTCGCGTTCGGACTCGTCGGCGATCTGGGCCGGGTCGGGCACGTTCGCACCGAGCGGCAGGCCCTGACCGGGGTTGGTGCCCCACGTGACGAACGGGGTCAGCGTGCTGGCGTCGATGCGCACCTCGGCGTCGAAAACCGCGTCGTCGTCGGTCTTCAGCGCCTCCCAGGCGGCCACGGCGGCATCCCAGTCGGCGCCCTGTGGCGCGTGCGGGCGGCCCTTCAGGAATTCGTAGGTCACCTCGTCGGGGGCGATCATGCCCGCGCGGGCGCCCGCCTCGATCGACATGTTGCAGATCGTCATCCGCGCTTCCATCGACAGCTTGCGAATGGCCTCGCCGCGATATTCGAGCACATACCCCTGGCCGCCGCCGGTGCCGATTTCGGCGATCACGGCCAGGATCAGGTCCTTACTCGTGACGCCGGGCGCCAATTCGCCGTCGACGGTGATGGCCATCGTCTTGAACGGGCGAAGCGACAGCGTCTGGGTGGCCAGCACGTGCTCCACCTCGCTGGTGCCGATGCCCATGGCCAGCGCGCCGAACGCGCCGTGGGTGGAGGTGTGGCTGTCGCCGCACACCACGGTCATGCCGGGCTGGGTCAGACCGAGCTGCGGACCGACCACGTGCACGATGCCCTGTTCGGCATCGCCCATCGGGTGCAGGCGCACGCCGAACTCGGCGCAGTTGCGGCGCAGCGTCTCCACCTGGATGCGCGAGATCGGATCGGCGATCGGCTTGTCGATGTCGGCCGTTGGGACGTTGTGGTCCTCGGTGGCGATGGTGAGGTCGGGCCGGCGGACCGGCCGTCCGGCCGCGCGGAGCCCGTCGAAGGCCTGCGGGCTGGTCACCTCGTGCACGAGGTGCAGATCGATGTAGATCAGGTCGGGTTCGCGGGAAGTACCGTCACCGTCGCCGGGGACGACGACGTGCTGTTCCCACACCTTCTCGGCCAGTGTGCGGGCGCGCTCGGCCATTGCTTGATCACCTTTCGACGGGCATACTTGGTATCTCAACATATGAGAAGTTAGTATCGTTCTATGAGACAGCATAGCGGTATCGGTGTTCTCGACAAAGCCGTGGCGGTGCTCTACGCCGTCGCCGACGAACCTTGCGGTCTCAACGACCTGTGCACCCGAACCGGCCTGCCACGTGCCACCGCGCACCGGCTGGCGGTCGGGCTGGAGACGCACCGGCTGCTGGCGCGCGACGCCAACGGGCTGTGGCGGCCGGGTCCCGCGCTCAGCGAGTTGTCGGCGGGGGCCGCCGATCCGCTGGTCGAGGCGGCGGGAGCCATTCTGCCCCGGCTGCGCGAGATCACCGGCGAGAGCGTCCAGCTGTACTGCCGCGACGGCAACGCACGCGTGTGTGTGGCCGCGCTGGAGCCGCCCGTCGGCCTGCGCGACACAGTGCCGGTCGGCTCGCGACTACCGCTCACCGCGGGCTCGGCGGCCAAGGTGTTGCTGGCATGGGCCGACCCGGAGCTACAGCGCACCGTCCTGGCCGACGCCGTGTTCGGCGAGCGGGCACTGGCCGAGGTCCGCAGGCGGGGCTGGGCGCAGAGCGCGGCAGAACGCGCACAGGGCGTGGCGAGCGTCTCGGCCCCGGTGCGTGACGCCTCGGGCGTGCTGGTGGCGGCGGTGTCGGTGTCGGGCCCGATCGACCGGATGGGCCGCAGGCCGGGCGCGCGCTGGGCGGCCGATCTGGTGGCGGCGGCGGAGGCGCTGCACAAACGACTGTGAAACGAAGAAGGCCCCCGGTCGGATTCGACCGGGGGCCTTTCTTGGTAGCCCCGACGGGATTCGAACCCGCGCTACCGCCTTGAGAGGGCGGCGTCCTAGGCCGCTAGACGACGGGGCCAGGACGATTTCACCGAAGTGAAACCTTGCTGGGGTACCAGGACTCGAACCTAGAATGGCTGAACCAGAATCAGCTGTGTTGCCAATTACACCATACCCCAAGGATGGAAACGCTCGGCCCTGCGCTCACCGAGTGGTTGTCGGTGTTGCGAGGCCGTGTTCCGCGGCGATGAGAAGATTACCAAACAGCAGGGGGTAAACTACAAATCGCCTGGTCAGCGGCCGGTTTTCGAGCGATTTCCGGCTGCCGGGCGGGTGCGGCGCGTGCCGCACCCGCCTGCCGTCCGGCTACTGCGCGGTCGGCTGCCAACCGCGTGCGGCACGCAAGCGGTCGAGCGAGACCTCGCGGCCGAGCAATTCCATCGATTCGTAGAGCGGCGGGCTGATGTGCGAGCCCGTCACCGCCACGCGCACGGGTGCGAAGGCCTTGCGTGGCTTGAGGCCCAGATCGTCGATCAGCGCCTTCTTCAGGGCCTCTTCCAGGGCCGGTGTGGTCCATTCGGCCAGCGGCTCCACCGCGGCGATGGCGGCGTCGAGCACCTGGTCGGCTTCGGCGCCGAGGTTCTTCGTGCCCGCGGTCTGGTCGATCGCGAACTCCTCCGGTGCCACGAAAAGGAACTTCAGCAGGTCCCAGGCGTCGCCGAGCACGACGATCCGGGTCTGCACGAGTTCGGCGGCGGCCAGGAACGTCTTCTCGTCGATTTCGGCACCGATATGCCCCTGCGCGGTCAGGAACTCACGCAAACGGTGGCCGAAATCACCGGGCTCGAGCAGACGAATCTGTTCGGCATTGATCGCGTCGGCCTTCTTCTGGTCGAAACGAGCCGGATTCGAATTCACGGTGGAAATATCGAAAGCGGCGACCATTTCCTGCATGGAGAACACGTCGCGGTCCTCGGCGATACTCCAGCCGAGCAGTGCGAGGTAATTCAGCAAACCCTCGGGAACGAATCCCCGATCGCGATGCAGGAACAGATTCGATTCCGGGTCGCGCTTGGACAGCTTCTTGTTGCCCTGGCCCATCACGAACGGCAGGTGACCGAACTCCGGAGTGAAGTCGGCAACACCGATACGCTGCAGCGCGGCATACAGCGCGAGCTGACGCGGTGTCGACGAGAGCAGGTCCTCGCCGCGCAATACATGGGTGATCTTCATGAGCGCGTCGTCGACCGGATTCACCAGTGTGTACAGCGGATCACCATTTCCACGGGTGAGCGCGAAATCGGGAACCGTGCCCGCTTTGAAGGTGGTTTCCCCGCGAACAAGATCATTCCAGCCGAGGTCGGAATCGGGCATGCGCAAACGCACCACCGCGGGCCTGCCCTCGGCTTTGTAGGCGGCGATCTGCTCGGGCGTCAGATCCCGATCGAAATTGTCGTAACCGAGTTTCGGGTCGCGACCGGCGGCGCGATGGCGGGCCTCGACCTCCTCGGGCGTGGAGAACGCCTCGTAGGCCTCGCCGGCCTCGAGCAGCTTGCGCACGACGTCGAGATGCTGGTCGCGGCGCAGCGACTGCCGGTACGGCTCGTACGGGCCGCCGACCTCCGGACCCTCGTCCCAGGTGAGGCCGAGCCAGCGCAGCGCGTCGAGCAGCGCGCGGTAGGAATCCTCGGAATCGCGTGCGGCATCGGTGTCTTCGATGCGGAACACGAAGCTGCCGCCGTGGTGGCGGGCGAACGCCCAGTTGAACAGCGCCGTGCGGATCAGGCCGACGTGCGGCGTGCCGGTCGGCGACGGGCAGAAACGGACCCGTACTTGTGTCATGACTCTCTTCTCCGCTATCAGCGCTTGGTGGCAACAGGATTGGTGAGGGTGCCGATGCCCTCGACGGTGACCGACACGTTCTGCCCGGCCGCCAGCGTGCCGACGCCTTCCGGTGTGCCGGTGAGGATCACGTCGCCGGGCAGCAGCGTCATCACCGAGCTGATCCACTCGATGATCTTCGGGATGTCGTGCAGGAACAGCGACGTGCGGCTGCGCTGGCGGACTTCGCCGTCCAGCTCGGTGGTGATCTCCAGATCGCTTGGGTTGATGGCGGTTTCGATCCACGGGCCGAGCGGGCAGAAGGTGTCGTAGCCCTTGGCCCTGGTCCATTGCCCGTCGTGGCGCTGCTGGTCGCGCGCGGTGACGTCGTTGGCGACGGTGTAGCCGAGGATCACATCGGCGGCCTTGGCGGCGGGCACGTCCTTGCAGGGGCGGCCGATCACCACGGCCAGTTCGCCCTCGAAGTCGACCTGAGAGGAGCTGGGCGGCAGGATGATCGGGGCGTTGGGCCCGACGATCGAGGTGTTCGGCTTGATGAAGATCACCGGATCCTTCGGTGCCTCACCACCCATTTCGGCCGCGTGGGCGGCGTAGTTCTTGCCGATGCAGATCACCTTGCTGGCCAGGATCGGCGCCAGCAGGCGGATGTCGGCCAGCGGCCAGCTCCGCCCGGTGAACGTCGGCGTGCCGAACGGATGTTCGGCGATCTCCTTGGCGACGGCGTCGCTTCCGTCGCCTTCGATGCTGACGAACGCGACTCCATCGGGACTGGCAACTCGACCTAAGCGCATGCCGGGGAGTCTATCGAGGCGCGCCCACCTGCCCGAACGCGCCCGTGATCGCCTCGCGCGGCCGAACCGGGAGGGCGAGCGAAGTCACATTCGTGTGATTTCGAACCTGCTGCCCGCGTTCGTGATTCGCATTACGCACCGCCGCCACCGGATGTGATCCGTCAGACACCGACGCCGAGCACCGGAACCCGGGGTCACCGGTGTAGCGTGATCTTCGATGTTCACAAGATGGGACATCGATCTCAAATAGTGAGATGCAATCGTGCAATTCGGCGAGGTGAGTATCGTGACGAACGCGCGGCCGACGGCCGGGGTGTCCCAGATCAGCAACGGCAGACGCTGGCTGATGCTCGCCCTCGGCGTGCTCGCGCAGACGTCGAGCGCCACCTTCGTGCACGGCACCCCTTTCCTGCTGCCCGCCCTCACCGATCGCGGTGATTCGCTGGCTGCCGCGGGCGCGCTGGTCGCCCTGCCGACCGTCGGTCTGGTGTGCACCCTGATCGCGTGGGGTTATGTCGTCGACCGCATCGGTGAGCGGATCGTGCTGGTCGCGGGCACGACGCTGATGTTCGCCGCCGGCCTCGGCGCGGCCCTGGTCGAGGACCCGATCGCCTTCGGCGTGCTGCTGTTCCTCGGCGGTGTCGGCGCGGCCAGTTCCAACGGCGCGAGCGGGCGGGTGATCGTCGGCTGGTTCCCGCCGGATCGGCGCGGGCTGGCCATGGGTATCCGCCAGACCGCCCAGCCGCTCGGCGTCGGCCTGGCCGCGCTGACCATCCCGTGGGTCGCCGATGGGTATGGCATCGCGGCCGCCCTGCTGGTGCCCGCGCTGTTGGCAGGCGCGGGCGCGATCGGTTGTCTGACAGGCATCGTCGACCCGCCGCGTCCGCCCGCCAAGGCCGCCGACCGCACCAACCCGTACCGCGGCGACTCCACGCTGTGGCGCATTCACGCGGTGTCCATCCTGCTGGTCTTCCCGCAGGCCACCCTGTGGACGTTCGGGCTGATGTGGTTGCACCGCGATCTGGGCTGGTCGCTGGCGGCGGCGGGCGCACTGATGACGGTCACCCAATTGCTGGGCGCCGCTGGACGAATCGGCGCGGGCGCGTGGTCGGATCGGGTCGGCAACCGGCTCGGGCCGCTGCGTCAGGTCGCTGTCGCCGCGGTGTTGGCGATGGTCGCGCTGGCGGTCGCCGCGGGGACCGGTTGGGGGTGGATCGCGGTGCCGCTGATGGTGGCGGCTTCGGTGATCTCGGTGTCGGACAACGGATTGGCGTTCACCGCGGTCGCCGAGATCGCCGGACCCTTTTGGAGCGGGCGCGGTCTCGGCATTCAGAACACGGGCCAGAACCTTGTATTGGCCGCGATCCCACCGGCGTTCGGCGCGCTGATCACGGTGAGCGGGTACCCGACGGCGTTCGCGTTCGCGGCCGTCATGGCGATGGCGGCGGTGCCATTGGTACCGAGGGGCACCGGAAGGTAGTCACCCGCAACAGCTCCGGCGCGGGTCGGCGCCTGCGACGCGCGGCCCGCGCCGGACTGGAGGCTCGGCGTTCGGTCTCCGGATCAGGCGGTACCGGAGCGGTCGGACAGGCCGAGGCGCAGGTGTTCGCTGTGGTACACAGCTTCGTCGAGCAGTTGGGCGACGTGGTTGTCGTGCAGGCTGTAGACGATGCTGCGGCCCGCGCGGGTGCCGATCACGAGACCGAGGTTACGTAGCAGGCGCAGCTGGTGGGAGACGGCCGACTGTTCCATTCCCACCGCCTCGGCCAGTTCGGTCACCGGGCGCGGGCCCTGCCGTAGTTCGGACAGGATCAGCAGCCTGCTCGGGGTGGCGAGGGCTTGCAGAGTGGTCGCGACGTGCGCGGCCGTATCGGCGTCCAGCCGGGTGGTCGGCCGGTCGCGGCCCTCCACACCGTGTCCCATGGCAGGAGTCTAACCGACCCGTTGAAATGAAGACCTCTTCATATGTTCTGTTATTCTCGGGTTGTTCTGTTCCCGTCTCACGGAGGTTTCCCGTGGCCATGCCCACCGCCGTCGCGGCACGCCCCGGCGCCGCCGCTCCCCCGCGCTCGCGACGGACCCGGCTGTTCGAGATCGCCGAAATCCGCTGGGCGGCCGCCTCGCTCGTGCTGTTCCTGGTGGGCCTGGCCGCACAGCTGTCCGGTGCGCCGTCGTGGTCGTGGTGGGCGCTGTATCTGGCCTGCGCCGTCACCGGCGGATGGGAGCCGGCGCTGGGTGGGTTACAGGCGTTGCGGGAGAAGACGCTCGATGTCGATCTGCTGATGGTTGTCGCGGCGATCGGCGCCATGTCGATCGGGCAGGTGACCGACGGTGCGCTGCTGATCGTCATCTTCGCGACCTCCGGCGCGATGGAGGCGCTGGCCACCGCGCGGACCGAGGACTCCGTGCGCGGGCTGCTCGACCTCACCCCCGACGTCGCCGTCGTCCTGCGCGAAGGCGACGAACAGACGGTGGACGCGACGGATCTCGTCATCGGTGACGTGGTGCTGGTCCGCCCGGGCGACCGCATCGCGGCGGACGGGACCGTGGTCGGCGGGTCGAGCGAGGTCGACCAGGCCACCATCACCGGCGAACCGCTGCCCGTCGACCGGACAGTCGGCGACGAGGTTTTCGCGGGCACCCTCAACGGCACCGGCACGCTGCGGATCCGGGTGGATCGGCGGGCGAGCGACTGGGTGGTCGCGCGGATCGCCGGCCTGGTCGACGAGGCCGTGCGCACCAAGGCTGGCACCCAGCTGTTCATCGAGAAGATCGAGCAGCGCTATTCGATCGGCATGGTGGCGGCGACGATCGCCGTGTTCGTCGTGCCACTGTTGTGGGGTGAGCCGGTCCGCGAATCCCTTTTGCGCGCCATGACTTTCATGATCGTCGCGTCCCCCTGTGCCGTGGTTCTCGCGACCATGCCGCCGTTGCTGGCCGCCATCGCCACGGCAGGCCGCCACGGTGTGCTGGTGAAGTCCGCCGCCGTGATGGAACAGCTCGGTACCACCACCCGCGTCGCGTTCGACAAGACCGGCACGCTCACCCGTGGCACGCCCGAAGTCGCCGAGACCCAGGTGCTGCCCGGTACCGCCCTCACCGAGGACGCCGTCCTGCGGCTGGCTGCGGCAGCCGAGCACGGCAGCGAACATCCGTTGGCCGAAGCCATCGTGCGTGCGGCTCGTCAGCGCGGACTCGGCTTGCCCGATGCCGTGAACTTCACGTCCGAACCGGGGCGCGGCGTTTCCGCCACCGTCGACGGGCATGCGATCCGAATCGGTTCGCCCACAGCACTACTCGCCACGCCGACCGCGGATCGAGCTGTTGCCGTGGAGGTGGCGACTCAGCAGTCGCATGGCCGTACCGCGGTTGTCGTCGTCTGCGACGGCTCCCCGGTAGCGGTCCTCGGCATCACCGATCGCGACCGCCCTGAATCAGCCGCCACCGTCGCCAGACTCACCGAATCGACGGGCACCTCACCGGTTCTGCTCACCGGCGACAGTCACACCACCGCAAGCCATCTCGCCACCCGCGTCGGAATCACCGACTTGCGAACAGACCTGCTCCCCGAGGACAAGGTCACCGCCATCCGGGCCATGCAGTCCGACGGCAACCGCATCACCATGGTCGGCGACGGCATCAACGACGCCCCCGCACTTGCCACCGCCCACGTCGGAATCGCCATGGGCCCCACCGCCTCCGACCTCACCCTGCAAACCGCCGACGCCGTGGTGGTCCGCGACGACCTCACCACCATCCCCACCGTCATCGCCCTGTCCCGCCGAGCCCGCCGCCTGGTCATCGCCAACCTCGCCATCGCCGCCACCTTCATCGCGGTCCTGGTCACCTGGGACCTGATCGGCCACCTACCCCTCCCGCTCGGCGTGGCAGGCCACGAAGGCTCGACGGTGATCGTCGCCCTCAACGGCCTGCGCCTCCTCAGCTCCTCCGCCTGGCGCCGCGCCGAGTCGGGTCGTTAGCCGTCCAAGGGACTCACCCAGCAGCGCTTGATGATCCGCGAAGCTGAAAGGCGCTCAACGGCAAGCGACTTACGGATCCTTCGCCGCCGTAGCTGTTTCACCGCACGGATGTCTTCCAGGCCGATGAGCACACACGAAAGGGCCCGCACCGGCGAGTTGCCGGCGCGGGCCCTTCTTGTCGGTTTCCTCAGACGGTGGCGGCGATGCGGTCGCCGATTTCCACGGTGGAGGCGGTGCCCGTGCGGGCGGCCAGGTCCTTGGCGACGGCGGATTCGATGCGGGCGGCGCCTTCGGTGTTGCCCAGGTGGTTGAGCAGCAGGGCCACCGAGAGGATGGCGGCGGTCGGGTCGGCCTTGGACTGGCCCGCGATGTCGGGGGCGCTGCCGTGGACCGGCTCGAACATCGACGGATTGGTGCCCGAGGCATCGATGTTGCCCGAGGCGGCCAGGCCGATGCCACCGCTCACGGCGGCGGCGAGGTCGGTGATGATGTCGCCGAACAGGTTGTCGGTGACGATCACGTCGAAGCGGCCCGGATCGTTCACCATGTGGATGGTCGCGGCGTCGATGTGCTGGTAAGCCGTTGCCACATCGGGGAATTCGGCGCCGACCTCGTCGACGGTGCGCTGCCACAGCGACCCGGCGAAGGTGAGCACGTTGTTCTTGTGCACCAGGGTGAGGTGCTTGCGGCGGGCCTGCGCGGTGGCGAAGGCGTAGCGGACCACGCGCTCGATGCCGAAGCGGGTGTTGTTGGAGACCTCGGTCGCCACCTCGTGCGGCGTGCCGACGCGGATCGCGCCACCGGTACCGGTGTACGGCCCTTCGGTGCCCTCACGCACGACGACGAAGTCGATGTCCGGGTTGCCGCTGAGCGGGCTGGTGACGCCCGGGTACAGCTTCGAGGGCCGCAGGTTCACGTGATGATCCAGCGCGAAGCGGGTCTTCAGCAGCAGCCCACGCTCGAGCACACCGCTTGGCACCGACGGGTCGCCGATCGCGCCGAGCAGGATCGCGTCGTGCTGCTTCAGCTCGGGCAGCACCGACTCCGGCAGGATCTCTCCGGTGCGGTGGTAGCGCGCGGCGCCGAGGTCGTACTCGGTCTTCTCGACACCGGGCGACACCACGTCGAGCACCTTGAGCGCCTCGGCGATGACCTCGGGACCGATGCCGTCACCGGCGATGACTGCGAGTTTCATGAACAAGCTCCGTTTCGAAGCCGGGGCGGTTCGCCACCGGGATACGAGTGCGCGCCGCCACCGTGGGGTGACGGCGCGCAGCTGCCGATGTCCCGGCGTCGAACCGGGACGTCAATCTCAGGCCAGGTCGACCAGGACGACCTTGGCGGCGCCGACGGCCTCGCCGATCGCGGTCTGCACCTCGGCGGGCACCTCGCGGTTCACGCGCAGCACGACGGTGGCGCCCTCGGCATCCACGTCCTGGCTCAGCTGAGCGGCCAGGATGTCGATCTCGGCCTCACCGAGCAGGGTGCCGATCTTGCCGAGCGCGCCCGGCTTGTCGCCGTAGTTCAGCACGGCCAGGTTCAGGCCCTCGGCGCGCATGTCGTAGTTGCGGCCGTTGATGTTGACGATCTTCTCCACCTGGGCGGGCTCGGTGAGCGAACCGGCCACGTTCAGGGTGGAGCCGTCGCCGAACACGGCGCGCAGGTCGACCATGCTGCGGTGGTTGGGGCTCTCGGTGGCGGTGGTGACGGTGGCGGTGATGCCACGCTCCTTGGCCAGCGACGGCGCGTTGACGAAGGTGACCTGGTCCTCGACCAGCGCCGAGAACACGCCGCGCAGCGCCGACAGCTCGAGCACGGCCACGTCCTGGGCGGCCAGCTCGCCGCGCACCTGCACCTCGATGCTGACGGGCAGCTCGTTGGCGATGGCGCCGAGCAGCGCGCCCTGCTTGCGGACGACGTCGAGCCAGGGGGCGACCTCGTCGTTCACGGCACCACCGGTGACGTTAACGGCACCGGGCACGAACTCACCGGCCAGCGCGAGCAGCACCGACTTGGCGACATCGGTGCCCGCGCGGTCCTGGGCCTCCGAGGTGGACGCACCCAGGTGCGGGGTCACGACGACCTGCGGCAGGTCGAACAGCGGCGAGTCGGTGCACGGCTCGGTCTCGAACACGTCGAGGCCCGCGGCACGCACGTGACCCTTGGTGATCGCGTCGGCGAGTGCCTGCTCGTCGATCAGCCCACCGCGCGCGGCGTTGACGATGACGACGCCCGGCTTGGTCAGCGCGAGACGCTCGGCGTTGAGCAGGCCCTTGGTCTCGGGGGTCTTGGGCAGGTGCACCGAGATGAAGTCGGCACGCTGGAGCACCTCGTCGAGCGAGAGCAGCTCGATGCCGAGCTGGGCGGCCTTGGCCGGCGACACGTAGGGGTCGTAGGCGACGATCTTGGTCTCGAACGCGGCCAGGCGGGCCGCGAACAGCTGACCGATGCGGCCGAGGCCGATCACGCCGACGGTCTTGCCGAAGATCTCGACACCGTTGAACTTGCTGCGCTGCCAGGTCTTCTCGCGCAGCGTCGCGTCGGCGGCCGGGATCTGGCGGGCGGCGGCGAGCAGCAGGGTGACCGCGTGCTCGGCGGCGGTGTGGATGTTGGAGGTGGGCGCGTTCACGACCATCACGCCACGCTCGGTGGCGGCGGGCACGTCGACGTTGTCGAGGCCCACGCCGGCACGGGCGACGATCTGGAGCTTCTTGCCCGCGTCGAGCACCTCGGCGTCGACGGTGGTGGCGGAACGCACGAGCAGCGCGTCGGCCTCGGGGACCGCGGCGAGCAGCGCCGGGCGGTCGGGGCCGTCGACCCAGCGAACCTCGACACCGTCACCGAGCGCGTCGACGGTCGACTGGGCGAGCTTGTCGGCGATCAGAACTACAGGACGGCCTGCTTGGCTCACTGTGGGGTACTCCTGGGGAAGAAAGGGGTCGGCAGTTACCGCGGCCCAGAATAGTCGCCGGGGTTCGGGTCCCCTTACCCCCCTGCCCGAAAACCGGGTGAACCCTGGGAGCCGCGCCCCTTAACATCACCGCATGTCGCTGCGCACCGTCCCCGAGTCGATGGATCCGGCCGTGGTGGCCGCCGTCGACGCCGAGCTCGACCGGGTGGCCGCCGAGCACGGTGTGCGCATCCGCCTGGCCATCGAAAGTGGTAGCCGTGCTTGGGGTTTCCCGTCCCCCGATTCCGATTACGACTGCCGTTTCGTCTATGTCGCGGGCCTGGAGACGTATCTGTCGCCGTGGCGTACCCGCGATGTGATCGAGACGCCGCTGGCGGGCCTGCTCGACGTGAACGGCTGGGATCTGGCCAAGGCGCTGCGCCTGCTGGTGCAGGGCAACGCGGTGCTGGTGGAGTGGCTGATGTCACCCATCGTCTATCGCGGCGACGAGGACTTCCGCGCCCGGCTGCGTGAAGTCGCAGCTCAGGTGGCCGACCGCGACCGCATCGCCCGTCACTATCTGCACCTGGGTGCCCGCCAGTGGGGGCTCTACGCGCGCAACGGCGGGCTGAAGAAGGTGTTCTACTCGCTGCGCCCGGCGATGGCGCTGCGCTGGTTGCGCGAGCATCCCGGCGCGGCGGTGGCGCCCATGCACCTGCCGACATTGATGGCGCAGTGCGAGCTGCCCGCCGATCTGGTCGCGGCGATCACCGAACTCACGGACCTGAAGTCGCGCACCCGCGAGATGGGGGCCGGCGCACCGCCTGCCCTGATCCCGGCCTTCATCGACGGCGAGTTCGCCAGGGCGGCAACAGAGTTCACCGCACGTGCGCCGCGCGACCTCAGCACGGCGCGGGCGGTGACCGACGAGTTCTTCCGCGCGGAGGCCCTGAAATAGCAGAAACTCCGCACCATCCGGTGCGGAGCTTCACGTTCGTACGCTGGTTCGCGCAGAATCAGAGGACGCGGACGTCCTGAGCCTGGGGGCCCTTCTGACCCTGGCCGATCTCGAACTCCACACGCTGACCCTCATCGAGGGAGCGGAAGCCCGAGCCACTGACAGCCGAGTAATGCACGAAGACGTCGGGGCCTCCGCCGTCTTGCGCGATGAAGCCGAAGCCCTTCTCGCTGTTGAACCACTTCACAATGCCCTGAGCCATTTCAAAAACTTTCCTGTAGACGAGCCAGGTCCTAATAGTCCGGTCCCGGTCTCGCTGTTCAACAATGCCACGGTTTCGGAAATTCCTCCACACCTCCGCCGGAGCGCTGTGAGCAAGCCAACCCTGGTAGCTGCCAGTTGGTGCTGTCACATAGTCCGCGAGGTGGATGCTGCGTGGATGCCGACGCAGTTGCCGCAGGGATGCGGCGAATTGTCCGGAACACGTACCGAACCGACTGGAACGCATCACCATCGATAACCCTATTGCGCGGTGACCCACCACCGTCAGCGACCCTAGACATTTTCGATAAAACCAGTACGGCAAATTCTCTACCAGCGTACTTTCCGTTTCGTGAGGGTGCACACACCCCCGACGGGAAAACGCGCAAGGAGCTGAGCGTGCTGAACATCAACCATTTCACTTACGGCTGGCTGACCCCGCTGCTCGCCTATCTCATGTCGGTCCTCGGATCGATGCTGGCACTGCGTTGCATGGTTCGCTCGCGCGCCTCCGGCATCCACGGCGGATGGCTCACCGCCGCCGCGATCGCACTCGGCGGAACCGGCATCTGGGTTATGCACTTCATCGCCATGCTCGGTTTCTCCGTGCAGGGCGCGACCATCCGCTACAACGTGCCGATCACACTGTTCAGCGCCGCCGTCGCCATGGCCGTGGTGTGGCTCGGCTTGTCGATCGTCGTACGCCGCAGCTGGGACACCGCCGCGCTCCCGGTGGGCGGCGCGATCACCGGTCTCGGCGTGGCGGCCATGCACTACGCCGGGATGTACGCGATGAAAACCGACATCGAGATCGTCTACGAGCCGACTGTCGTGGTCGCCTCGCTGGTGATCGCCGTGGTCGCCGCCACCGCGGCCCTCTGGTTCGCCCTGCACATCCACGGTTTCCTCGCCACCATCGGCGCGGCTCTGCTGATGGGCGTGGCCGTCACGGGCATGCACTACACCGGCATGTTCTCCATGAGCGCCCACACCAGCGCGCATGTCGCCCATGCCACGGGCGCTACCGCGTCACAGCTGCTCACACCACTGATCGTGGCCATCAGCATGGTCACCATGATCCTGCTCATGCAGGTCGGTATCACCGAGGCCGAGGATCCGAACCCGACCCGCCCGATCCACGGGCAACGCGCCAGCCGTTTCTGGCCGAGTGGTCAGAACTAGTCGACGACGCGCACCCGCTGCGCCTCGGGACCGCGCCGCGTCTCGTGCACCGCGAATTCCACGCGCTGACCGGCCCGCAGTGTCCGGAACCCCTCGCCGACGAGTTCGGTGTACTCCACGAACACCTCCGGTCCGCCCGCGTCCGGGGTGATGAAACCGAACCCCTTGCCGCCGTCGAACCAGCTCACCACGCCGCCGGTCATCCACCGACCTTCCTAATCATTTGCCTGACATGCTGATTCGTTCATGGTCGCATGCCGTCGGGCGCGACACGAAAGCGCACGGACCGGTCGACGCACCCGAGCTGGATAAACTCCAGCCAGGTTCGTCCGCGAGAACGGAGATCCGGTGTCCCACCATCCTGCGCGACCCCCGCTCCGGCACGGCTGCTCATGATCCGCGTCGCGGCGAGGCCCGCCGCCGAGGCACTCACGATCGTCGTCGCCACCTCCGTGGCGGTGCTCGCGATCATGATGCCCATCAGCTTCGCCGATCTGGGCGAGTCCGCCCACGACGATCTGCTCGTGTTCAACATCCCGCGCGCGATGACCGGCGGTGCGTTCATCGCGGTCATCACCGCCGCTGTCACCGTGGCGGTGGGCAGTGTGCGCACCGCCCGCTGGACCGCGCTGCTCGCGCTCGCCGGGATTCTGCTGAGCCACCTGCTCGCCGCGGGCGACAGCAGCGACGGCCGTCTCGACAGCGGCGTATCCCTGGCGACCCTGAACTTCGTCGACGCGCTGCTGGCCGGGATGGCGCTCGGCGCGACCGCGGTGGCGGTGTGGAACGAGCAGCGGCTGCGCATCGCGTTCCTGTTCGCCGCGATCGGGGCCACGGTCCTCGGTGACATCACCCAGACGCCGACCGACGACACCACCGGCGGTTTCGACGGGGCGCTCGCCGGCTCGCTGCCGCTGTGGTTCATCGGGGGCAGCGTGCTCGCGCTCGCGTATTTCGCGGTCACCAGCGCCGCGCCCGCCCCGTCACACACCGATTCCGCGATACCGCTCGCGCCGGTGCTCGCCGCCGTTTTCGTCTACTCGGCGATCATCTTCACCTCGCTGAACGTGTCGCACCACAAGACCAGCCTGCGGCACGTGGTGATCGCCTCGATCATCGTGCTCGCCGCCACCGCGGCCGCCGCTCTCGTACTGCCCGAGCGCGACGGCGTGCTCACAGCATTGATGTCGTCGTTCTCGGTGGCGGGCAGCCTGGTCATCACCCTGCCCCGCAACGGCTGGGTGGATCTGGGCACTCTCGTCGCCATCGCCCTCGGTCTCGGCCTCGGCCTGCACCGCCCACGCCCCCTCGCCGCCGCCCTCTGGATCGTGGCGCTGGCCGGCCTCACCCTCGCCGCCGACATGACCGCGCCGCCGGCGACACTCACCGCGGCCGTCGGCTGCCTCGCGCTCGGCGCCATCTGCGGTTACGGCGTGGGCAGTGCGGTTCCGGTCAACTCCTCGTCGGCGGTCGTCGGCTTCTGCGTGCTGTTCGTCCCTTCCCTCGGGGTGGCACTGAGCGACACCGAATTCGGCCACCTCGCCTACTCCTCGGCCTGGTATCGCACCACGGAGGTGGACCGTGGACCTGTGCCCGGCACCGTCGCGGTGATCATCGCGCTCGTCTGCGCGGCCATCGTCGCCCTGATCCTGCGCCGGCGTCAGCCCTCCTTGCCGGATCAGTCCCTCTAGTCAGGGCCTGCCGCAACAGCTTTCGGGGTATACCCAGTTCATGAGTTTCCCGGTGTCCTTCGGGCTCCCCCAGATCGGCCTGCTCGTCCTGCTCGCGGTCGGCGTCGCCCTGCTCGTCGCGGCAGTCCTGCCCACCACCCGCCGCCGCGGCCTCAAATCCGTTCTCGGCCGCGCGATTCCCGGAACCGCACTCCTCCTCGCAGCCACCCTGCTTCTCTGGATCGCCACCCTCCTCCAGACCTACCTGGGCCTCACCGGCGAAATCAAAGCCGCCCACGTGATCGCCAAAACCGTCGGAGACCAATCCCTGGAACTCGACGTCACCACCTTCGACACCGACGGCGCCGTCACCGACCGCACCACCCACCGCGTCGAAGGCGACCTGTGGGTGATGCAGGCAGCCATCGTCGAACTGGAACCCTGGGTCAACGCCCTCGGCTTCCACTCCGGCTACACCCTCACCCGCCTCTACGGCCAGCGCCTCGACGGCCGACCCACCACCCAATCCCACATCTTCCTCAACGGCTCCGACCGCGACTTCTTCGAAGACATGCGCGAAAACCGCTGGTACACCTCCCCCTTCATCCGCTCCGCCTACGGAAACGCCGTCATAGCCTCCCCCGGTGAATACGACGTCTGCATCTCCCGAGACGCCATCAAGATCTGCCCACCTCGCTGAAACCGCTGAGTCCGCAGGAGGTTTCGTGCGTACATTGAATCTGTGGAGATCCGCAGATACACCGAGGCCGACCGTCCGGAACTGACGGCCCTGGCCTCCCATGTCGGCGAGGGCTCCCCGACGGCCACCCTCTGGGGCCACCCCGAATCCGAGAAAGCCGTGTACCTGACCCCCTACATGGACCTCGCCCCCGACTCCCTCTTCCTCGCGGTGGACGACGGCCGCCTGGTCGGCTACCTCACCGGCTGCGTCGACAGCACCACCTTCCCCACCGAAGAAGCCCGCCTCGAATCCGCAATCCGCGACCACCGCCTGCTCCTCCGCCGCAAACCCGCCACCTTCTTCACCCGCGCCCTCACCGACACCGCCATCGCCAAACTCCGCCACCACCCCCTCGCCACCGAACTCACCGACCCCCGCTGGCCCTCCCACCTCCACATTAACCTCGCCCCACCCGCCCGAGGAACAGGCGCCGCCGACGCCCTGATGCACCACTTCCTCAACCACCTCAGTGCGAGCGGATCACCTGGCTGCTACCTGCAAACCCTCGTTGAAAACACCCGCGCAGTCCGCTTTTTCGAACGTCACGGGTTCACTGCCCATGGAGTCCCGGCGGCAGTCCCCGGCCTGCGCTACCAAGGTTCAAAGGTCCACCAACAGACCATGGTCCGCTCAACCCGGCCCCTCTGATCACCAACTACTCTGCCAATCGAATTCGGGCCGCTTCGATTTCATCGGCCAAGCGCCTGTGCAGATCAGCCGCATGCACATCGACGACGACCCAGACGATGTCGTCATCTACAAGCCAATAGCTGTGTGCAATTCGATTGCGCATCCCCCTGATCAGGCGCAGGCACGAGCCACCGCGATGTCGGCATCGAACGAGGCTCGTCCTCGAGCGGCCAGGTCGGCGATTTCCTTCAGCGTGGCGTCGACATAGAGCAGCCGCTGATCGACCCGTTCGTCACTCACGCGGCGAAGGCCAGCCGCTTCGGACCGCGATCGACACCACGGCGAAGCAGTTCGTTCGACTCTAGATCAGCCGTCGTCACCACATCGACCGGACACCCGAGCAGGTCGCGGAGCTCGGAGTCCAGGTCCAGGATGTCGAGGACCGACGAGTTCGGCGCCAACTCCACCAGCAGATCCAGATCGGAGTCCGGCCGGTCCTCTCCCCGGGCAACCGACCCGAACAACCACACATTGGTCACCGGATAGCGCGTCAGGACGGCCTCGAATTCACTCCGGCGCTCCTCGAGCAGCACGCTCGGGCGCACCGCGTTCACCAGTGCAGTCCCCAACCGGAACCCCGCCGCACCCAACAACTGCTCGACCATCGCGAACGAGGGCTGCCTCCGCCCCGCCTCCACAGTCGCGACCGTCGACTGCGCAACCCCTGCCCGCTTCGCCAACTCACGCTGGGGCAACCCGCGACGACGTCGCGCCTCGCGAACCAGGCCCCCGCGGTCGACTGCGTGCCATAGCCCGTTGCCATCCCTCGGTGATAGCGCATTCGCTATCACCGCAGCTTGTTCGACTCAGGCCGGCGACCCCACCTCGCCTCCCGCGACTACCCCGAAACCGGCATTCTGCGGAAGCCATGGCCCGTCACCGAACGGCAACTCACCGGTTCGAACCCCGAGGTCGTTGCGGGCGCACTCGTAGAAGGCATTCCGTTTGTGCCCGGCCGCCTCGAAGGCACGGATGTATTCCTCATGACTGATTTCAGCGCCACGCGCCACAAGGCTCAACTCCCACACTGCCTTGTTCCAGGCCCGCGCGGCGGCAACAGCTTCAGGGGACCCGAGGAGCAACACCATCTCCCACTTCAACGTCTTCTCGGAGTCGGCCTCGAGCAAAAGACGTTCTCCTTCCTCGGCCGGGATCGACTGCCCGGCGCTCGGAAAGCCCCTGCCTGCAGCCATCCGCATAGACACCACCGAATAGTTCTTGAGCGCGTTCGCGAACTCGCTGTAGGCAACTAGCCGCCGATCGTCCCACCTGCTCTGTTGAGTCCGACGCCACTTCGCCCGTTCGGTGAATGCGGCACCGGCGAATGTCGCGCCTGCCCCCAGTAGGACTCCCGTCACGGTGATCAGTTGCTGCACAATGGTATTCATGAACCAATTGTGCGCCGCCTGCATGTCGAAGCCGGTGCCCAACCGGAATCACCCCGCCAGCCCACCGACCCTGATCCGCGTGATCCCTCACCCCGATCGCAAGTCAGACACCCAACCCCACGATTCGTTGGCGGACAGCATCTCTCGAAGCTGAGCATCCCGCGACCATCGGAACTTGTCGGATGTCCATGACACACTTCACTCGTGGAACTTGGGGATGAACGGGCGCTTCGATTCGATATCTTCGATGCGCTGACGAAACTGGTGGACGAGCGGGGCGGATCGGTAACTCGTGACGACCTGTTGGCCTTCCGGGTCGGGGGCTATTCGATCCAGCTGATCGACCGAAATCGGGGCATACGCAACCCGAAGGATTTCGCGTCGACGCTGTCGATCATGTCAAAGCCGGGCAGTCCGTATGTCGATGCGGAGGTCGGCGAATCGCTGTTCTCGTATGCCTACCGAGAGGGCCCGATCGACCGCGGCGACAACGTCAAGTTACGGAAATCTGTTGTCACGGAACTACCGCTGATCCTGCTGCGCTGGATCAAGGTGGGTAGTGATATCCGGTACCTGCCCGTGTTCCCGGTCTACGCTGTCGCCGACGATCCCGCCAACCGGCGGATCCTGCTCGCGCTGGACGAGTCGCTACGTGATGTGAACGACCCGCAGCATCTGACCGAGACAGAACGTCGGTATGTGCAGCGCGTCACCAAGCAGCGACTGCACCAGCCTCAGTTTCGCAGTCGAGTGTTGTTGGCCTACAAGAACCGGTGTGCGGTCTGCCGACTCGGACGGCCGCAACTGCTGGAGGCCGCGCACATCATCGGCGACAAGGAGGTGCACGGCATCGCCGATATTCCGAATGGTCTGAGCCTCTGCAAGATCCATCACGCCGCCTACGACCTGAATCTCATGGGCATCTCCCCTGACTACAAGGTCTACATCGGGCCGGCGCTGGCCGAGGCTGCAGACGAAGGGCCGATTCTCGAGTTTGCTTTGAAAGGCATGCATGCCGCACAACTCACCCTGCCGGACAAGAAGTCGTTGCGGCCGTCAGCTGAGCGGCTCGAAGAGCGCTTTGCCCAATTCATGAAAGTCGAGACCGGTTCGACCTCTGGTACCCGTGTAAGTGTTGATGTGCAACGGTTCAAACCGATCACCGTCGGATCGAGTTTTCCGATGGGCTCGGCAGCCACAGCGGATCCTCAACACGCCAGATCGACTTAAAGGTCCAATCCGGTCCGATTCCGCGGCGACATAGTCCTGACCGTTCAGCATCGCGGGCGCCGTCCGTCCCGGCACGACACTTCCGTGAGCGTGGGTTACATGTATTTGGGCAACCCTTTTCATTGCCCCACACAGCAATTCACGGAAACGCTGTCCAACGTGCACGGTAAGGCGCATCCTCGAAGTGCTAGGACTGTGTATTGGGGAGCTCGTATGACCATCCGTCGTGGGGATGATGAGGGTGGGTCGGCTGGGTTGCCTGCGCTGCAGCGGTTGCCGGTGCGCGAGGCCAGGGACTTGTTCGAGCTGGTGAGGGCGGCGGGGGCGTTCGAGGCGGCGACTATGGACAGGTCGATCGACTCGTTGGTGGGGGCCTTGCCTCGGCCCTTGCGGCGGGTGGCGAAGAAGATCATGTTCGGTGGGCGATGACGGATCTGACTACGCGGGCGCAGTTGATTCTGTTGGCGCGGACATTGCATGTGCATCCGCAGCGGGTGCATCATCTGCGGTATCTCGGGGCGGCGCGGTTGCACGAGTTGCAGGCGCAAGTGTCGGCGGTGTTGTTCGATCAGCACGCGACGACGTTTCGGCGGATCAGTGCGCTGGTGCCGTATATTCCGCTGACGATCTCGATTCCGTTGGTGCAGAAGCTGGTTCCGCCGATGATGACCGGGCGGGCGGCGGGGGCTGTGGGGGTCGAACATCCGCAGAAGGCTGTGGAGACGTTGGCGATGCTCGATACGAGTTATGCGGCCGATTGCGCACCGTATCTGGATCCCCGGGCGATCGCGCAGTTGGCCGATCAGGCGCCCGCGCGGCCGGTGGTGCGGATCGTCAACGAGTTGTTGCGGCGGCGCGACTATGTGACGGCGGGGCCGTTCCTGTCTTGTGCGACACCGGAATTGATCGCGGCGGTGGAGGCCGGTGTGGGTGACGATGCGGGGCTGATCTACTCGGCGGCGTACTCGTTCGATGCCGAAGTGCTGAGTGCTGTTGTGCGCCAGCTACTCGACGGGCCGCATCACCGGATCCCGCGCATGCTGCAGACGGTGCTCAACGGGCCGCCGGGGTTGCAACATGCGGCGCTGTCGGTGTTTTCGCGTTGCGAGGACGACGTGGTGCGCCGAGTGGGCGACGTGCTGTTCGGTAATGCCCAGCCTGCCGACGTCACCAAGCTGGTACGGAACGCGCTGACGGTCGGCGCCATACCCGAATTCCTGACGCTGGTAGGGCATCTGACACCGCTCGGGTTGTGGTCGCTTGTCGGCAACCGGGTGTTCGACGAGCCGGGCGTCGGCGCGCGGGTGGTGTCGACGTTGGAGCACCGCGACGATGTCGAGAGTTGGCGTGGGCTGTTCACCTTGGCCTCGCGCATGGACGAGCGGGCCAGGAACGAGGTCGGCAATACGCTGGCGGCACTGTCGGATACAGCGGTCGCGGAGCTGCCGGCGCGGGCCACCGAAACCGGGTGCTGGCCCGCGCTCCTCGATCTCGTCGCCGCGTCGGGACCCGAGGCACAGAATCGTTTCGGGAAGGTGTGGGGCGGATTGGGACCGGAGCGGCGCGCCCACCTGCACCGGTGCATCACCGAGCATCGGTACGACAGCAGACTCGCCGAGATCACGGCGATGGTCGAGCCGGTGGAAGTGGATCAGTTGTTCTTCGAACGGCGGCGGACGCAGCGACATCGGGGGTGAGCTCGATGCGTGGCGCGACAGCGCGACGGGTATGAGTCAGAGTGGTGGCAGCCGACTCGAGGAGGACCCTGATGTATCCCGCGCCAGTCCAACGACCTCCCAGCGGGGGGACGGCGATCGTCGCCGGGATGTCGGCGCTGGTCGGCGGGATCCTCGGGGTCGTGGGGATGATCGCCGCGATGGTGCGGATGGTGACGTCGGACTATCCGCTGTTCGCGTGGGGGTACGCGCCCGCGTGGGTCTCCATCGTGTCGGCGGTGCTGCTGGTGGTCGACGTCGTCGCGGCGGTGCTGCTGTTCATCGGGGCGCTCATGCTGTTCCGGCGCGGGAAGTCCGGGCCGACGATGGTGGCATTGGGCTGTGCGGGGGTCATCGGCGCCTACGTGGCCGGGGTGATCACCTCCGTCGCGCAGTTCGGGCACTTCGATATGGGCAGCCGACTCTTCCGTGAGGTGGTGTTCGGGCAGTCGGCCGTGAACTCGCTGCTCGGACCGCACATCGAGCTGCCGTGGTTCCTGCCGATTCTCCTGCTCGTGTTCCCCGCGGTGACGTTCCTGCTCGCACTCCTGCCGTCGACCCGAAAGTGGTGCGGACGAGGGAATCAGCGGCCGGCATGGGCACCAGCCGCGCCCCGGATGCCGTACCAGCACCCCGGCATGCCGCAGGCGCCCGGATACGCGGCACCACAGGCACAGTGGGCTCCACCGGGACACCACCCCCAAGTGCCGCGTCCGCAAGACGGGTATCGATAGCGAGCGCACCCGGGCCCACCCCACTGAACATCACGCGACAACGGCGACGAACTAGGCGAGAGTGGGGTCCGAAGGTTTCACCCGAGAGGATCTGCCCATGTTCGACCGTTCTCCGCACCGCACCGTGATCCGAGTCGCCGTGATGGGTGCGCTCGTCGCCGCTCCCCTGGCCGGCGTGACCGCCCAGGCTTCGGCCGCTCCCGAAACACCCTCGCAGTCCATCGAATTCGTCGATCGGAACGGTCATCACGACAACGGCCTGCACCTCGGCCACTACCCGCTGCGAAAGCTGCTGCACCACCTGCTGCCGCACGGCGCCTTCGGCAGCGTGGACTGACCCACCGGGATCGGCCGTCTAGGGCGGCGATCCTGAGCCGTGGGACAGGACCTCCTTATGCCGTCCCAGCCCGGTCCGAATCTGTCGCGCGCACGAATCGGGATCCCCAATCACTCACGACTGCGATGAGTTCCGGCGGTTCGATGATGGTGAACTCGGCCTCCACCCGGCCGAGGAGATAGGTGGGCCAGTCGAGGGAGTCGACGGTCTGCTCGACGCGGGTGCGGTTGCCCGGCAGAGGTGTGATGGTGCACCAGCGACCCACCCGTGAGCGGACGTGCTCGGGGGAGGCTTCTATCTCGGCGACCACCCTGTAACCCGTTCGCGCACCGCCGATTCCGTTGCGAACGAAAGTGGCGGCATCGGGGGCGGGCAGCTCGCGCGGACGGAAGTGGATTCCGGTGGCATGGGAGTCGGTGAGGCGGTCCACGCGGAAGGATCGCCAATCGTGGCGGGTGAGGTCGTAGGCGACGAGATACCAGCGGCGGCCGAGGGAGACCAGGCGGTGGGGTTCCACCTCGCGGCTGCTCGTCCGACCGTCGGCGGCGGTGTAGGTGAAGGTGAGGCGTTCCTCGCGGCGACAGGTGAGGGCCAGGTCGGTGAGGACCGAGGGATCGACGTCGGAGAGCGGGACGGCGTGCCAGCCGGCGGAAACTGTCATGGCGCGCAGGGCATCGACGCGACGGCGCAGCCGGGCGGGCAGGACGGTGCCGAGCTTGCCGAGAGCGCGCACGGACGGTTCGGCGAGGCCGTCACCCGCGCCTTCGGAACCGGCCTGTAGACAGACGGTGATCGCGACGGCCTCGTCGTCGTCGAGCACCAGCGGTGGCATGGCCGCGCCCGCGGCCAACTGATAGCCGCCCTCGATGCCGGGACGCGCGTCCACGGGGTAGCCCAGGTCGCGCAGGCGGTCGATATCGCGGCGCAGGGTGCGCGGTGACACCTTCAGCCGCGCCGCGAGTTCGGTGCCCGGCCAGTAGCGGTGGGTCTGCAGCAACGACAGCAGCCGCAGGGTGCGTGCACTGGTATCAGCCATATTTCCAGTATCCGTTCATTGCGGACAGAAACTGACCGCAATACCTTCTACCTTGGGATTCATGACCGAAACAGTGCTCGACACCGAACGCGCCGACCTCCTCGAGATGCTGGCCAAGCACCGCTACTTCCTGCGCAACACCACGCGCGACCTCACCGACGAACAGGCCGCGCTGCGCACCACCGTGAGCGAACTGTGCCTGGGCGGGCTCATCAAACACGTGGCCGCGGTGGAAGCGAACTGGGCGAAGTTCATCGTCGAGGGCCCTGCGGCGGGCCCGAGTTTCGACTCGATGACCGAGGAGCAGCTCGCGGAATGGAGCAATGCCTTCCGCATGCTGCCGGGCGAGACGCTCGCCGGACTGCTCGCCGAATACGACCAGGTCGCGGCCCGCACCGACGAACTGGTGCGCACGCTGCCCGACCTGAACGCGACTCAGCCGCTGCCCGAGGCGCCCTGGTTCGAACCCGGCGGGCGGTGGAGCGCGCGACGCACCTTCATGCACATCATGACCGAGACCGCGCAGCACTCGGGCCACGCCGACATCATCAGGGAGGCCCTCGACGGGGCTAAGTCGATGGGCTGAGTTCGCTCAGCAACTCCTCGGCCGCCGCGCGATGCTGTTGCGCGGCAGCCGGATCGGAGTCGTCGAGGACGTCGGCGATGCCCTGGTTGGCCCTGGCCTGCTCGAACCGGTACCCGAGTCGCGGTGCGAGGTCGAGGGTTTCGTTGTACAGGCGCAGCGCCTCGTCGGAAAGCCCTGCCAGTCGGCATGTTTCGGCGTATCCGTTGAGGAAGTGGATCTTCCAATGCGGTTCGAACAGGTCGTCGAGCAGGGCGAAGGCCTCGCGGTGGCTGTCGAGGGCCTCGTCGTAGCGGCCCATTTCCCGCAGGGCGACACCGCGACAGTTCAGGCACCACGCCTCGTTGTGCTTGTGACCGTCGGCGCGCGCGGCGGCCAGCGCGCTGTCCAGATGCCGCAGGGCCGCATCGGGGTCGTCGGGGGCGATCGAGACGCCGAGGGCGATCTGGGCCTGCAGCGACGGCGGCTGGTCCGGGTCGTCGGCGCAGATGTCGAGTGCGCGCCTGGCCAGCTCGGCCGCCTCGTCGCGTTTGCCGAGTTGCAGCATCGCCCAGGCCTCGCCGGCGAGTGCGTCGGCGGCGCTCAGCGGACAGCCGCTGCGCGTGTACAGGTCGTGGGCCTGGCGGAACAGTTCGAGCGGTTCGGTGACATCGCCTTCGTCCCAGCGCAATTGGGCGCAGCGCATGGTGAGTTCGGCGCGGGGCAGCGGGTCGCCCGCCTCGGCGACCAGTGGGGCGGCGGCGGCATAGGCGGCGGCCGCCTCGGCCATGCGGCCGGCGTTGTAGCGGGCGAAACCCAGATCGCTGTGGACCTCGGCCAGCTGACGTGGGTCACCGAGTCGCTGTGCGGCACTGAGGGATTGCTCGAACAGGGCATTGAGGTGGGTGGTGCCGCAGCGCCGTGCGAAGAAGGTGCGCAGGAAGCGTGGCAGTTCGCAGACGTGCTCGTTGGCGCCGATCTCCACGGCGGCGTAGAACACCGCCATCAGATTGGTGTACTCGCTGACGAACCAGAAGAAGGCGACGTCGCGATTCGGGAAGTGCGGCACCGCTTTCGGTGCGGGACCGGCCGACACGGGACGGGTCGGTGACAGGAACGGCATGGCGGCGTCGGCGGCGGCCGCGGTGTGCACGTAGTAGTCGAGGATGCGGCGCAGCGCCCGCTCGCGGTCGGCGTCGGTGTCGTGTTCGGCGCTTGCCTGGCGGGCGTGCCTGCGCACCAGGTCGTGCAGCCGGTAGCGCCCCTCGGCGGGTTGCTCCACGAGGTGGGCGTCGAGCAGGTCCTCGAGCATGTCGCGTGCGGCGCGCAGCGGCACATCGGCCACCGCCGCGGCGACGTAGTCGGTGAAGGTGGAGCCGGGCACCAGGCCGAGCAACCGGAACAGGCGACGCTGGTCGCGATTGAGCTGACGCACCGACATCCCGAACGCGGTGTCGAATTCCGTTGCGCCCTCGGCCATGCGCTCGACCAGGATGCCCACCGACCAGCCGGGCCGATGCCGCAGCCGGGCCGCCGCGAGCCGCAGGGCCAGGGGCAGATTGCCGCACAGCCGCAACACTTCCGCCGCCTGCTCGGGTTCCCTGGCCAGCCTGCCGTCGGGACCCCGTGAATCGCCGCTGGCGCGGGCGAGCAGCTCGGCGCTCTCCTCGGGGGTGAGTACCTCGAGGGTCACCGGCGGCACCTCGTCGAGTTCGAGCAGGCGGTTGCGGCTGGTGATGATGGCGACCGATTCGCCTGCGCCGGGGAGCAATTGGCTCACCTGGGCGGCGTCGACGGCGTTGTCGAGCACGATCACCGCCCGCAATCCGGCCAGTTCCGAACGCCAGCACGCCGCGCGCAGTTCGACTCCGCCGTCCTGCGGCACCTTTTCCGACGGGACGCGCAGCGCCGAGAGCAGGGCGCGTACGGCGGCGTCGGGGTCGAGGGGCTGACGGCCGTCGGTGAAGCCGTGCAGGTCGAGATACAGCTGGGCGTCGGGGTATTCGGCGGTCAGCTGGTGGGCGGCGTGTACCGCCAGCGACGACTTGCCGACACCGGCCATGCCGTCGATGGCCACCACCCGGTTCGTGCGCACGGCGGCGAGCACTTCGGCCAGGGCCTCTTCGCGACCGGTGAAGTCGGGGACGTCGCGGGGTAGGTCGTTGCGCGGGGGGACGGCTTCGGCGGGCAGGTTGGGTGGGGCCACCTGGCGGCTCGTCTTGGGCGGGGCGGGCAGCGGGTTGTTGGCGCGCTCCCACAGCGGGCGCAGCGGACGCGGGTCGCGCTTCACCAGACGGCACAGTTCCAGCACGGCAGGCCACGGCGGCACCGTCTGCCCGTTGAGATAGCGCGACAGCGACGACGAACTCAGCCCCGTGTCGCGCGCCAGCGCCCGCACCCCGCGCCCGGACAGCTCCTGGAGCATGCGCAGCCGCGCCGCCAGCTCGTCCTGCGGGTACGCCCGCTGTTGCACCACCACTGTTCCGCACTCCGTGTCCCGGTATGAAACGACAATTTTCCCGCCGGAAATCCGAAGGTCAGAGCCGTTTTCCACTGTCCCAGAGTGTCCCACAGACCTCGTTTCGAAGCACGCGGCGGGCTGTTATGGAGGCACACCGCGAACAGCGGAGAGCAAGCGAAACCGAGGAGAACATCATGCAGTCCCGTATGCAGAACCCGGCGATGATCCTGACCGGCGCGATGGGCCCCATCCAGGAGATCTTCGGCGCCATCAAGACCGGCGGCGTGGAAGGCGAGATCCTGGAGCTGGTGCACCTGCGGGTCAGCCAGATCAACGGATGCAGCTCCTGCGTCGACGCGGGCACCAAGACCGCACGCAAAGCCGGTGTCAGCGAGGAGCGCCTGGCCACCGTCGTCGCCTGGCGGGAAACGCCCTACTTCAGCGACGAAGAACGCGCCGCACTGGAACTGGCCGAGGCCGCCACCCGGATGGCCGACCGGGCCGATGCCGTCACCGACGAGGTCTGGGACCACGCGGCCAGCTACTTCGACGAGCGCCAGCTCGCCGCCATCGTGCTGATGATCGGCATCACCAACATGTTCAACCGGCTCAACGCCACCACCCGCCAGATCGCCGGCGCCTGGGGCTGAGCCCCCCTCACACCACCCGAAAGGACCACTGCCATGAGCACGAATCAGCAGACCCACAGCGGATTCTCCCGTTGGATGCAGCACAAGATGAACGCTCGGATGAACCGCAAGATCCGTGGCGGCAACGGCACCTTCATGGGCATGGACGTGCTCATCCTGCACACCGTCGGCCGCCGCAGCGGCGAGCCGCGCCAGACCCCGATCTCCTGGTTCTCCGACGGTGGCGACGGCTGGCTGCTCGTGGCCTCCGGCGGCAAGAACGGCGACCCCGATTGGTTCCGCAACCTGATGGCCCACCCCGAGCACGCGACCATCGAACTGCCCGGTGACCAGCCGGTTCCGGTCACACCGCGTGTGCTCACCGGTGGCGAGCGGGCGAGCGCCTGGGCGGCGATCACCACCGCTGCGCCGCGCTACGGCAAGTACCAGGACAAGGCGGGCCGGGAGTACGCGGTCGTCCGGCTCACCACGTGAGGATGCGGTTGCGCAACGAAACCCCGACGGCCCGTCGACCGGTTCTAGACTGATCGAGGGGCCGGGGCCGGGTGCCCGAGACGGACGCACCGGTGACACGAGGCCGGAGGCGATCGTGGGCTATCCAGGATATCCACCGGGCGGACCGTATCCGCCCCGCCCGTCGCCGTGGCCGTGGATCCTCGGCGCGCTCGTGGTCGTGGCCGCGCTGGCGGTCGGCGTGATCGCGGCGGGCATCTTCGTCGTCACGCAACGCGACAAGAACACCGAGGCAGCAACCGTCCCACCCCCGAGCGCGCAGACCATCGCCGCGACCAACGCACCCCCGGAGGCCGCCGTCGACCCGCAAGCCGCGGCGTTCGCCACCTTGCGCGCCCGCGCCGACAGCGACCGGCCGTTCGTGAGCGCGAATCTGAGCGAACGATGGGTGCCACAGATCTCGGCCAAACGCACCGGACTTGTCGCGCCCGATGTCGACGGACGGGTTGTCACCTGGACGAACACCGAAATCCTCGCCCAGCACCAGCGGCTGCGTCAGCAGTATCCCGGGACTCGCCTGATCTGGAGCGACGAGTGGAACACCTTCGATCTGCGGGGTTGGTGGGTCACTCTGGCCGGTGCCACCTTCGCCGAACCCGACTCGGCCAACGCCTGGTGCGATGCGATGGCCATCTCGGCCGACGAATGTTTCGCCAAGCTCGTCAGCGATTCCCGCGGCCCGGCGGGCACCACGAAGTACCGCTGATCAGGCGGGCAGCAATCGGGAGATCACCTCGGTGAGCTGGCGGACGTTGCGGCACTCGTGCATGGTGACGATGTCGGTGTAGGTGTCGGCGGCGGAATCGCCGGTCGACCATGAGCTCGACGGTTCCGGGTTGAGCCAGTACACCGCTTTCGCACGCTCCGACATCACTTCCAGCGCAGCGAGATTCGGGTCGGTGCGGTTGGTGCGGGCGTCACCGAGGATCAGCACGCAGGTGCGTGGGCCGAGAGCGTCGAGATAGTGGTCCACGAAACCCTGGAAGGCCTCGCCGTAGTTGCTCGACCCGAAACGGGCCACCCCGCCCTCACGCACAATGCTCTGCGCGAAGCCGGGCGGTGGGGGTTCACCCGGTGTGAAGAAGTGCGTGATCTCGGCGCACGTGTCGACGAAACCGAAGCTGCGGACCTTGCTGAACTGGTCCTGCAGCGCCTGCACCAATTGCAGGGTGAACTCGGAGAATCCGGTCACCGACCCTGAAACATCCGCCAGCACAACCAGATCGGGACGACCGTGTCTGCGGGCGCGCAGCACCGGGTCGACGGGCACGCCACCGGTCGCCATCGAACGGCGCAGGGTGCGGCGCAGATCGATCTGACCGCGCACCGCCTTCTTACGGCGCACCGCCAAACGGGTCGCGAGTTTGCGCGCCAGCGGATGCACCAACCGGCGCATCTCGGCCAGGTCCTGCTCGCGGGCACCGAGGAAATCCGTTCGGTCCGCGGAGTTCTCGACACCACGGCGGGCGATGTAATCGGTGCCGCGCAGTTCGGCCGAGCGCAGGCGGGCCTCGTTCTGCACCGCCGTCCGGAACTGGTCGACGCGGCGTCGCGCTTCGATGGTGTGCACGGCAGCATCGAATTGCCCCGTGCCGCCCATCGTTTGGACCACCTGTTCGGAGATCTCATCGGGGCGAAGGGATTTCATCGTCAGATACGACGACCAGCCCGCACCCGAGGCCTGCGTGACCCGACCCGCGCTCTCCCCCGCCCCGCCGTAGGCGCCGAAAGTGTCGAGCGCCTCCCTGGCCAGTTCCGCCGTGTCGGCGCCCTGGACGAGGGTCGCGATCAGGCGGTCACGCAGGGAGTCCGGGTCGTCACTCGGGCTCGGCACCGGTAGTTGTGTGCCGAGGAAATACAGGTCGAAGAGCTGGTCGAAGACCGAACGCTGACCGTTGCGGCGCAGCAGGCAGGCGGCTAGACCGGAGCGCAGGCGGTCGGTGTCGTCCATCCCGAGGGCGACGATCGCCGACGCGGCATCGATGGTTTCGCTGGGACCGGCGAAGATGCCGTGCTCACGCAGGAGACCGACGAAGTCCACCAGGCGATCGGTGGGGGCGGTCATGGCCGGGGGCTCTCCCCGTCGAGTGCCAGACGTTCGACGGCGACCCGGTGGTCGGACTGGTACTTCAGGAGCACGCCGAGGGTCGACCGCACCACCGACGAGGTGATCTCGCGGGTCCGCAAGGCCACCAAGGTCTTCGCCCAGTCGACCGTCTCGGCGATCGACGGTGCTTTGCGCAACGGCAGCTGACGCAACGCGGCCACCGTGCGAACCACGGGTTCGGCCAACGTCTCGTCCAATTCCGGGACCTTCAAGCGGACGATCGAACGCTCCAGCTCGGCGGTCGGGTAATCGATGTGCAGGTACAGGCAGCGCCGTTTCAGGGCCTCGGACAGGTCGCGGTTGGCGTTCGACGTCAGCACGACGAACGGGCGGCGCACGGCCTTGACCGTGCCCAGTTCGGGAATCGAGATCTGGAAATCACCGAGCACCTCGAGCAGCAGCCCCTCCAGCTCCACATCGGCCTTGTCGAGTTCGTCGATGAGCAGGACGGTGGGGTCCGGATTGCGGATGGCCGCCAGGAGCGGCCGGGCCAGCAGGAACTCCTCGGAGAACACATGATCGCGAGTGCTGTCCCACCCCTCACCCGAGGTGGCGGTGATGCGCAACAACTGCTTGGCGTGATTCCACTCGTACAGCGCGCGGGCCTCGTCGATGCCCTCGTAGCACTGCAGCCGCAGCAGGTCCGCGCCCGCCGCGGCGGCGACAGCCTTGGCCAGCTCGGTCTTGCCGACCCCGGCGGGCCCCTCGATCAGCAGGGGCTTGCCGAGGTGATCCGCGAGGAAGACCGCCGTCGCGATGTCGAGGGACGGCAGGTAACCGGCCGCTGCCAGCCGGTCGGTCACCTGATCCACCGAGGGAAAGAAGTTACTCATCAGTAATGAGTATATCGAGAAGGTTTCCGACGCCTGCGGTAGCGGCCCGGAGTCACGCCGACCTGGCGATGGCGGTGGCGATCCCGTCGAGGATCAGCTCGAGACCGAAGGCGAAATCGTCGTCCGCCGATTCGTCGTCCGGCGGGACATCGGCGAAGGCCCGAGCGGTGAACAGGGCCGCGATCTCCGGGAAACCGGAGAGGTCGACGGCCGTCACATCACGCTGATACGCGGCGAGGTCCTGCGCCTCGGTGCGCTGGTCGGCGCCGCGCCGTTGCGCCATCTGCCGATCGGTGACGAACGCCTGCCGGACATAGCCGCCGACGACGGTGATCGCACCGATCTTGGCGCGCCAGTCCAGGCCGGTGTCGCGCAGCGCGGCAAGGCCCGCGTCCATCCAGGCGAGCGCATTGATGCCGCGCGGGGGGCCGGCGACGGGTATCTGGGTGACCCAAGGATGACGGGCGAACGCGGCACGCTGACCGTTCGCCCAATCCCGCAGGGCCGCACGCCAGTCGGACCCGACGGCAGGCGGTGGGCCGAAGGCGGCGTCGGCCATCAGGTCGGTGAGGCCGTCTCTGGAACCGATATGACGGTAGAGCGACATCGCGGTGACATCGAGTGCAGCGGCGACTTTCGTCAGCGAGGCGCCACGTAGACCGTCCCGATCGGCGAGTGCGATGGCGGTCGCGACGATGCGTTGCGCGTCCAACTCGGCCGGGCGGCCGACGCGCGGCCGTGGCTTGCCGGTCACCGTCTCCTCATTCGTCGGGGTATCGCCAACTTAACATAGGCCCTATAGTTTAAGCCCTATACTAATTCGAAGCCGGGGATGCCGGCCCGGCAGTGAGGTCCGATAGCGATGGGTATCAACAGAATTCAACGAATCACCGGGGCGGCCGCGTTCATCGGCGCGAGCTGCACGCTGATCGAATTGCCGCTGTACTTCGTGTACCCGGGCGCACCGCCGGACGCGAACGTGCTCACCCGCTGCTTGCTCGGACTGGTCGCAGCGACGCTGTTCGTGGTGTTCATGAGCGGATTCGCCTACCTGGTCCGCCGGCGTGACCCGGAACGCGAATGGTTCGGGTCGCTGGCCGCCGCAGCCGGAACAGCTTGGCTCACGGTGGTTTTCGTATCGACGGGTCTCGAGGTGGGCGCGGTGATCGCGGCACCCGAACCGATCGACCCCACCATCACCGTCACCGGAACCTACATCCTGTACGGCACCGTCGCGCGACTGCTCGAGGGACTGTTCCTGGTGGCTTTCGCGACCGCGGCCGCACGGCTGCTCCCCCGCTGGTGCATCGTGATCAGCTGGGCGCTGGCAGCGGTGAATTTCGCGTTCGTGCCGTCGTTGTTCTTCGGGAACGTTCCGGCCGAGTTCTACGCGGCCAACGGGTGGGGTACCACCGCGACCGTCGGTGGGCTCACCCTGCTGTGGTTGTTCGCGATCGGCAGCGCGCTGTTCTTGTCGAGTCGCGACGCTGCCGACCGGCCTGCGGTGTCAGTACGGGTGGTCGGCGGCCTGCACCCGGCCGGAATCGATCGCGGCGAGTAGGGCGTCGCGGTCTACGACGGTCTGGTCGGCGTAGGCGAGGGCGAACTCGCTCATCGCGTGGTCGAACTTGTCGCTGTCGCCCAGGTAGGAGTTGATCGCCAATCGGTCACCGGAGCGGGCGTGGGCGCGGGCGAGTACGCCGCCGCACAGGCCCGCGTATCCGGCCAGCTCGTGGTGGCTGAGGGCGCCGATGTCGACCGAGCCCTTCATGTCCTTGAGCTGACGCCAGTAGAAGTAATTGCCCGCCGGGCCCGTCGCCCAGCCGAGGAAGATGTCGCTGGCAGCCTGCATCAGGCGCTGGCCCGCCACCACGCGGTGCCCCTGATGGTGGTACTTGCTCGGCTTCGTGTGTGCGGCGAGAACCGACACCTCCGCCTGCTTGACCTGCAGGAACAGCGGGGCACCCGATTCGGAGTCCATGAACAGCACGATGAAACAGCGGGTGCCGACGCTGCCGACGCCCACCACCTTCATCGCCATGTCCACGACGGTGTAGCGGTCGAGCAGAATGCGCAGCTCGTCGGGCAGGCTGCGGCGGTAGTCGCTGAGGACCGCCTTGATGTCCTTCTCCGTGAGGGCCTCGATCGGCACCAGCAGCGGCGGTTGGTTCTTGATCCGGGGCACACCGTCGCCATCGGGTTCGGTGAGTTTCTCCAGCGCGTCGAGGCTGGTGCGGGTCCGAGCGGATTTGATCGTCTTCTCCGCGAGCTTGCGCCGCTTCTCCTTCGGGATCGTCGCCGTCACGACGTCGGCGTCGACGCGTTCGTACCAGATGGCGAGCGAGTCGAGCTCGGACATCGCGGCCATCGCCTCCCGGTAACCGCGCGCGGCGGCCTCGGCCGCTCGTCCGGCCTGTGTGTCGGAACAACCGTTGTCGCGGGCGGCGACGGCGACGCTGGCTGCCAGGCGTTTCACGTCCCATTCGAACGGGCCGGGCAGGGTCTCGTCGAAGTCGTTGACGTCGAAGACGAGGTTGCGTTCCGGGGAGGCGTACAGCCCGAAATTCGACAGATGCGCGTCACCGCAGAGCTGCACGGTCAGCCCGGTATCCGGCCCACTCGCCAGATCGGCCGCCATGATCGCGGGCGCCCCACGCAGAAAGGTGAACGGCGAGATGGCCATTCGTGCATACCGGATGGGCAGCAGGCTCTGGACCCGCGACTCCCCCTGCCGCTCCAGAACCGTCACGGGATCCTCCCGCTTCGGCCCCGCCCGCCACTCCCCCAACCCCGAACGCGAAACCATCTTCCGCGCGGCACGCCCCAACTCCACCGCATCACGATCGAATTCCTCGACGGTTGTCATCGGGCAAGTCTTCCGCTACACGGCCGGAACGGCAAGACCAGGCCATCCACGTATCCCACCGCGTCGCCGCAAACCCTATGCAAACCGAAAGGGCCCGTCCGCATTTCGGCGGACGGGCCCTTCGCGAAACGAATTACGCGGTTTCGGTGATGGGGCGGTCGACCCAGCTCATCAGGCCGCGCAGCTTGGCGCCGGTGACCTCGATGGGGTGTTCGGCGTTGGCCTTGCGCAGGCCCTCGAGCTCGGTGTTGCCGTTCTCGACGTTGGCGACCAGGCGCTTGACGAAGGTGCCGTCCTGGATGTCGGACAGGATCGCCTTCATGCGCTCCTTGGTGCCTGCGTCGATGACGCGCGGGCCCGACAGGTAACCACCGAACTCGGCGGTGTCGGAGACCGAGTAGTTCATGCGCGCGATGCCGCCCTCGTACATGAGGTCGACGATCAGCTTCAGCTCGTGCAGCACCTCGAAGTAGGCCATCTCGGGGGCGTAGCCCGCCTCGACCATGACCTCGAAACCGGTCTTGACCAGTTCCTCGGTGCCACCGCAGAGCACGGCCTGCTCACCGAACAGGTCGGTCTCGGTCTCTTCCTTGAAGGTGGTCTTGATGACGCCGGCGCGGGTGCCGCCGATGCCCTTGGCGTAGGACAGCGCCAGGGCCTGGCCCTCGCCCTTCGGGTCCTGGTCGACGGCGATCAGGGCCGGAACGCCCTTGCCGTCGGCGAACTGACGACGCACCAGGTGGCCGGGGCCCTTCGGGGCGACCATGGCGACGGTGACGCCGGCCGGGGGCTTGATCAGACCGAAGTGGATGTTGAGGCCGTGGCCGAAGAACAGCGCGTCGCCGTCCTTCAGGTTGGGCTCGATGTCGTTGGTGAAGATCGACGCCTGGGCGGTGTCGGGCGCCAGGACCATGATCACGTCGGCCCAGGCCGAAACCTCGGCGGGGGTGCCGACGGTGAGGCCGGCCTCTTCGGCCTTCGGGCGCGACTTCGAACCCTCGGCCAGGCCGACGCGCACGTCGACACCGGAGTCGCGCAGGCTCAGCGAGTGCGCGTGACCCTGGCTGCCGTAGCCGATCACGGCGACCTTGCGGCCCTGGATGATCGACAGGTCAGCGTCGTCGTCGTAGAACATCTCGACTGCCACTTGATTGGTCCCTTCTGATGATGGTTAAGAAAAGTTATCGCGGAGGTCGCTGAGGTCGGCTCAGCGGGTCGCGGTGATGGACTTGGGACCGCGGCCGACGGCCACGACACCGGACTGCACGATCTCGCGGATCCCGTACGGCTCGACCATCCGCAACAGCGCGTCGAGCTTGGAACGGGTGCCGGTCGCCTCGATGGTGAGCGCGTCGGGCGACACGTCGATCACCTTGGCGCGGAACAACTGCACGGCCTCGATCACCTGCGTGCGCACCGAGGCGTCGGCGCGCACCTTCACCAGGATGAGCTCGCGGGCCACCGACGCGTCGGCGTCCTGCTCCACGATCTTGATGACGTTGACCAGCTTGTTGAGCTGCTTGGTGACCTGCTCGAGCGGCAGATCGTCGACGGTGACGACGATCGTCATGCGCGAGATCTCGGGAATCTCGGTGCCGCCCACGGCAAGAGACTCGATATTGAAGCCGCGGCGCGAGAACAGGCTCGCGACACGCGCCAGCACGCCCGGCTTGTCCTCGACGAGAACGCTCAGCGTGTGGGTGGTGCTCATGCTTCGGTGCCCTTCTCGAATGCGCCCTGCTCACGTTCCATCGCCTCGTGGATGACGGCGGGTTCGGAGACCTGCTCGTCGTCGTCGAACAACGGGCGGATACCGCGGGCGAACATGATCTCGTCGTTGCTGGTGCCCGCGGCGACCATCGGCCACACCTGGGCGTCCTTGCCGACGATGAAGTCGATCACGACCGGCCGGTCGGTGATGGCCTGCGCCTGGCGGATGGCGTCCTCGACCTCGTCTTCCTTCTCCACGCGGATGCCGACGCAACCCAGCGCCTCGGCCAGCTTGACGAAGTCGGGGATGCGCAGGGTGTGCGTGCCGAGATCGGTGTTGGAGTAGCGCTGTTCGTAGAACAAGGTCTGCCACTGGCGGACCATGCCGAGGTTGCCGTTGTTGATGAGCGCGACCTTGATCGGCACACCCTCCACCGCGCAGGTGGCCAGCTCCTGGTTGGTCATCTGGAAGCAGCCGTCACCGTCGACCGCCCAGACCTCCTTCTCCGGAGCACCCATCTTGGCGCCCATGGCGGCGGGCACCGCGTAACCCATGGTGCCCAGGCCACCGGAGTTGAGCCAGGTGCGCGGCTTCTCGTACTTGACGAACTGCGCGGCCCACATCTGGTGCTGGCCGACACCGGCGCAGTACACCGCGTCGGGCCCGGCCAGGCGGCCGAGGGTCTCGATGACGTATTCCGGCGACAGCGAACCGTCGCTCGGGGTCTTCCAGCCCAGCGGGTAGTTGTCGCGGATGTCGCTGAGATAGGCCCACCACTCGGTGAGGTTCAGCAGCGGCGCCGCACCGGACTGCGGGTCGGCCTTGAGGGTCTCGATGAGCTCGACGATGACCTCGCGCGCGTCACCGACGATCGGGACGTCGGCGTGGCGGTTCTTGCCGATCTCGGCCGGGTCGATGTCGGCGTGGATGACCTTCGCGTCGGGCGCGAAGGAGTCCAGCTGGCCGGTGACGCGGTCGTCGAAGCGGGCGCCGAGGGTGATCAGCAGGTCCGACTTCTGCAGGGCGGCAACAGCACCGACGGTGCCGTGCATGCCGGGCATGCCCATGTTCAGCGTGTGGCTGTCGGGGAACGCGCCACGCGCCATCAGGGTGGTGACCACCGGGATGCCGGTCAGCTCGGCGAGTTCGAGCAGTTCGGCCGAGGCGTCGGACTTGATGACACCGCCGCCCACATACAGCACGGGCTGCTTGGACTCGAGGATCATCCGGGCCGCCTCGCGGACCTGCTTGCCGTGCGGCTTGGTGACCGGACGGTAGCCGGGCAGACGCATCTCCGGCGGCCACGAGAACGTGGTCTGGGCCTGCAGGGCGTCCTTGGTGATGTCGACGAGCACCGCGCCCGGACGGCCGGAGGAGGCCAGGTAGAACGCCTCGGCCAGGATGCGCGGGATGTCGGCCGGGTCCTTCACCAGGAAGTTGTGCTTGGTGATCGGCATGGTGATGCCGGAGATGTCGGCTTCCTGGAAGGCGTCGGTGCCGACCAGGCTCGACGGCACCTGGCCGGTGATCGCCACGATCGGGACCGAGTCCATCTGGGCGTCGGCCAGCGGGGTCACCAGGTTGGTGGCGCCGGGGCCGGATGTGGCCATACACACACCGACCTTGCCGGAGGCCTGCGCGTAACCGGTCGCCGCGTGACCGGCGCCCTGCTCGTGGCGCACCAGCACGTGGCGGACCTTCTTGGAGTCGAAGAGCGGGTCGTAGACGGGAAGGACCGCACCGCCCGGAATGCCGAATACGGTGTCGACGTCGAGCTCTTCGAGGGATCGAACCACCGACTGCGCGCCGGTGACGCGCTCGGGCGCGACCTGGCGACGGGCGGGGGTGGTCGCCGGGTTAGCGGCTCCCGTTGAAGGCGCTGACCTGCGGGCCGATGGCCCGGGTCGTGCGGTAGGTGCACTCACCGTCTTCGTTCCTAACTGTGTTGTTCTGACTCCGGACTGGCGCGGAATTCGCCGGAACACAAAAAAGCCCCCGATCAGCGCATGGCTGTTCGAGGGTGGCGCGTCGCAACGCGAGCTGACGTATTCGACTCAGGCAGTCAGGCTCAACGCTGGACGCGCCGGCCGAGTACGAGCTCGCTTCGATTCACGGCTACGACGTTATTCGTGTGTGAACCGATGAGTCAAACAGGCTACCTTTCGTGTCCCATTATGTGGGACGCGAGTGGTTGCGTGGGTCCGTATACCGAGATGCGAGGATGGTGGGGTGTCATCACCGCATCAGTCCGTGCCACCGGCTAAATCGTCCCACACCGCCGACGAGACGACCGCGACGGGTCGGCCCGCGCGACCCGGTGGCCTGCGCGCCGCCGGTCCCGGCAGGCTCGCGGCCATCGCCGCGGTGGTACTGGCGTACCTGATCTTCGTCGTCGTCGGCACCGCGCAGGACTGGTCGCTCGGGCTGCGGATCGGGCTCGTCGTGCCGACCGCCGTCGTCGTGTGGTTGCTGATTCCGCGCAAGGAGAGCGGGCCCACGCCGGGCGTGCACGTGATCGGTGTGCCACGGCTGGCCTACATCGGCGTGCTGGTCCTGGCGTTCTGCGTGTTCTTCGCGTTCGTCGGCTGGCCGATCGCCCTGTGGTGGCTGCTGCTGGCGCCGGTGATCGCGGTGTGGTGGGTGACACGCACGCACACAACGGTTTCCGATGCGGGGCTCGACCTCTCCACGATGGTCTCCTCGAAGCACCTCGACTGGGCACAGGTCAAGGGCATCAGCATCCCCAAGCGTGGTTATATCCGGGCTCGGATCGCCGACGACTCCGAGGTGAAGCTGCCCGCCGTCGGTTACGACCGGTTGCGTGAGCTGATCGAGGCCTCCGACGGCCGGTTGCCTGATGTGTTCGCGGCGGCCGAAGCTGCCGAAGCCGAGCGTCTCGCCGCTGAGCGCGCGCAGGCCGACGCGTCGACCGACACCGATGCCGACGCGCCGGGAGCACCCACCGGCGAGACCGAAACGCACTCCGGCGAGACCGGGGAGCCCGGCACCACACGGTGACCACCTCGCCCCGGCCCGACCCTGGGCGCCGCGGAATGCCGAGCCACACGGCACATCAGCGCCGGGAGCTACGCGCCACCGAGCGCACTGTGGGAATCCACACGATGCCGCACAGAGTTGCACCGGTAAGCTGACGGCACCGGGCACCCTCGCGCCGACGGCACCACCGCGGCGACACCCTCCGGAGCGACACTCCCGCCTCGAGCCCGGTTCCCCACCCCAGCACCGACGACCGGCGCGACGCGACCACCGCCCGCCGGAGTAACGTGCAGGGTTGCCGGACGCACCGCGCCCGCGCTCTGTGCCGCGCAGGTCAGCCCCCTGCGCGCCCGCCGCGAGCGCACCCAGCGACATTTGACGAGGACTCCCATGCCACCGCTTCGCTCACGCACCACCACCATCGGCCGCAATGCCGCGGGCGCTCGTTCGCTCTGGCGCGCGACCGGCATGACCGACTCCGATTTCGGCAAGCCGATCATCGCGATCGCGAATTCCTACACCCAGTTCGTGCCCGGCCACGTGCACCTGAAGAACATGGGCGACATCGTGGCCGAGGCGGTCCGCGCCGCCGGTGGTGTGCCGCGCGAATTCCACACCATCGCCGTCGACGACGGTATCGCCATGGGCCACGGCGGCATGCTCTACTCGCTGCCCTCGCGCGAGATCATCGCCGACTCGGTCGAGTACATGGCCAACGCGCACACCGCCGACGCGCTGGTGTGTATCTCCAACTGCGACAAGATCACTCCCGGCATGCTCAACGCCGCGATGCGCCTCAACATCCCCGCCGTGTTCGTCTCCGGCGGGCCGATGGAGGCCGGTAAGGCCGTGGTCGTCGACGGTGTGGCGCACGCACCGCTCGACCTGGTGAGCGCGATCTCGGCGAGCGCGAGCCAGGCGGTGTCCGACGAGGGCCTCGACGAGGTCGAACGGTCCGCCTGTCCCACCTGTGGTTCGTGTTCGGGCATGTTCACCGCGAACTCGATGAACTGCCTCACCGAGGCGCTCGGCCTCGCCCTGCCGGGCAACGGTTCCACCCTCGCGACCCACGCCGCGCGCCGCGCGCTGTTCGAGCGGGCGGGCACCGTCATCGTCGATATCGCCAAGCGCTGGTACCAGGACGACGACGCCTCGGTGCTGCCCCGAAACGTCGCCAACGCCAAGGCCTTCCGCAACGCGATGGCCCTCGACGTGGCGATGGGCGGTTCCACCAACACGGTGCTGCACACTCTCGCCGCCGCTCAGGAAGGCGAGATCGACTTCGATCTGCAGACCATCGACGAGATCAGCCGCCGGGTGCCGTGTCTGTCGAAGGTGTCGCCCAACTCCGACTACCACATGGAAGATGTGCACCGCGCCGGCGGCATTCCCGCCATCCTCGGTGAGCTGCGCCGCGGCGGCCTGCTCGAGCTCGACGTCACCACTGTGCACACCGCGAACTACGAGGAGTTCCTCGACACCTGGGACATCCGCTCCGGCAAGGCTTCCGAGGAGGCCCTCGAGCTGTTCCACGCCGCCCCCGGCGGGGTGCGCACGGTGGAACCGTTCTCCACCAGCAACCGCTGGTCCTCGCTCGACACCGATGCCGCCGGTGGCTGCATCCGCGACATCGAGCATGCGTACACCGTCGAAGGCGGGCTGTGCGTGCTGCGCGGCAACATCGCCCCCGACGGCGCGATCCTCAAGACCGCGGGCATCGACGAGGAACTGTTCACCTTCGAGGGCCCGGCCGTGGTGGTCGAATCGCAGGAGGAGGCGGTGTCGATGATCCTCGGCAAGAAGATCCAGCCCGGCGATGTGGTCGTGGTGCGCTACGAGGGCCCGGCCGGTGGTCCCGGCATGCAGGAAATGCTGCACCCCACCTCGTTCCTCAAGGGCCTCGGCCTGGGTAAGGTGTGCGCGCTGATCACCGACGGCCGCTTCTCCGGCGGCACTTCGGGCCTGTCGATCGGTCACGTCTCCCCCGAGGCCGCCTCCGGCGGTGTCATCGGCCTGATCGAGAACGGCGACCGCATCCGCATCGACGTCCACACCCGCGCCCTCGAGGTGCTGGTGTCGGACGAGGTGCTCGCCGAACGCCGCGCGAAGATGGAAGCCTCGGAGCGCCCGTGGCAGCCGGTGAACCGCGACCGCACGGTCACCACCGCCCTGCGCGCGTACGCGGCCCTGGCCACGTCGGCCGACAAGGGCGCCGTCCGCCAGCTGCCCTAGGTTCCACCAACAAGTCCGGTCCCCGCACTGCAGTGCGGGGGCCGGACTTGTTCGTTGCTAGGCGAGGGCGGGTCTTTTGGTTTGCGTCGGCGACTCGTCGTCGCGGCCGGTTCGAGCCGGGATCAGAGCGGTGGCCACCAAGCCCAGCAGGACGAAGCCTGCCGCGAGGTAGGCACCGATGTTCACCCCCGAGGTCATTCCCGTGCGGCCCGCGTCGGCTACCTGTTGCGTATCCGGTTGGGCGGCGAAGCCTTCGATGGCCGCGCCCGCGCTGCCGGTGACGGCGTGGGCGTACTGCTCGGCCTGGGTGGGGGGCATGCCGGTGGCGGTGAGGTCGTCGTCGACCTGTGCGCTCAAGGTGGTGAAGAAGACCGTGGTCAGCAGGGCGATGCCGAGGGCGGAGCCGAGTTGACGGAAGGCGCTCTGGATACCGGAGGCCTGGCCGTTGTCGGCTTCGGGGATGTCGGCCAGGACGACATTGGTCACCTGGGCGGTCGCGAAACCGACGCCGACGCCGTAGAGGCACAGCACCAGCGCGATCGACCACCACGAACTGTCGGTGGCCGCGAAGAAGCCGAGCGCGGCCAGGCCGACCACCTCGAGCCCGAGACCGAGCCGCACCAGGTTCAGCGGTGAGGCCGATCCGGCCATGCCGAAGCTGGCACCGCTGGCGATGAAGCTGCCGATGGCGATCGGCACCAGCGCCAGACCCGATTGCAGCGCACTGTAGCCGAGGGTGAACTGCAACCACAGCGGCAGCACGGCGACGATGCCGAACTCGCCGAGACCGATGATCAGGGTCGCGATATTGCCGTTGCGGAACGAGGCGAGCGAGAACAGGCTCAGGTCCATCAGCGCCTTGTCGGCATTACCGCCGCGGCGCAACAGCACCTGCCGAAACAGGAAACCGCCCAGCGCCACCACACTCAGCACCAACGCGACCAGCACCGGCGAAGGCGCACTGTCCCAGGTGAATCCGGCGATATCCATCGGATGAGTGGTCGTGATCCAGCCGTAGGTGCGACCTTCGACGAGCCCGAAGGCCAGCAGCCCAAGACCGAGCACCGACAGCAACGAACCGATCACATCGAGGCGTCCGGCGACCTTCTGCGAGGGCGCGATGCACGCCATGACACCGACCACGATCAGCACTGCCAGCGGCACATTGATGCCGAAGGCCCAGCGCCACGACACATGTTCGGCCAGCCAGCCACCGAGCAGCGGTCCGAGCGCGGCCGCCGCACCGATCGTCGAACCCCAGACCGCGAACGCCTGACCACGCGCTTTCCCGGTGAAAGTCGCGTTCAGCAGGGCCAGTGAGGTCGGCAGGATCATCGCCGCGCCCGCACCCTGCAGGAATCGGGCGATCACGAGCAGTCCACCGTCCGGTGCGAGCCCGGCCATGATGCTCGTCGCGCCGAACACCACGACACCGGCGACGAACACCCGGCGCGCGCCGACCATGTCGGCGACGCGACCGACCACGAGCAGCAGCGCCGCGAACACGATCGCGTAGGACTCCTGAATCCATTGCGCCTCTGTCGAACCCGTTTCCAGGTCACCGATGATCGACGGGATGATCACGTTCACGATCGTGGTGTCGACCACGATCAGCGCTACGCCGAGGGCAATGGCGATCAAGCCGAGCCATCGGCGAAGGGACGACTCTTGACTCATCGCACACTCCTATTTCCATGATGGAATAATTCCATCATCAAAGTAGATAGTGGGCAATAGGATGTCAAACCGATGCGAAAGGAACCAATGAGCCAGTCGGACGCTCGGGCGCAGTACGAACGGATCCACGAGGGTATGCGGGCCTACGGCGCGAGTTACCGCGAGCTCGCTCGCCGGTTCGCCACCTGGCTGGGCCTGCACTCGACCGACGCCGAGGCGCTCATCGAGATCCTCACCGCCGAGGAACGCGGGACCACGCTGTCACCGGCGCGGCTCAGCGAACGAATCGCCTTGTCCAACAGCGCGACCACCGCACTACTGAACCGCCTGGAACAGACCGGTCATATCGTGCGCAGCCGCGAACACGACGACCGCCGCGTCATCACCCTGCGCAGCACCCCACGCATCCATGCCCTCGCCAACGACTTCTTCGGCCCACTCGGCACGAAGGTCGAGGAATCGGTCATGGGTAAGTATTCCCCCGAGGAACTCCGCCGATTCGAGGCATTCCTGGCCGACATCCACGCCACGATGACCAACCACCTGTCCGAACCCGCACCCCCGCAGCCCCTGATTCGGCAAGACATGGGTAACTCACCGGGTACCGGCTAACTCCCAGGGCACCTACCCGCCAGCCGCGTCGAAACCAGACATTCCACCCGAGTCCGGCCAGAATTCGCGGGAAGGCGGGTTCAGAAGGGGCCTATGCCCTTCAAAGGGTTGCCTCCGTGGAGGAACCAGTAGGTGCCGATCGCGGCCGCGATGGCCAGCAGGACCACCACGAAGGAGCCGTACGCGGGGCGGGTGGCCCAGCCTCGGGTGCGGTCGAGGGACCAGCGGCCCGGGCCCGTGAGGATGATCGCGAGGGCGGCGCCCGCGAGGATGGTGTCGATTTCGACCCCGGACTTGGTCGCCGCGTTGTACTGGAAGCCCGGGATCATGCCCTGCTTCCACATCCAGGCGTTCAGGATGGTCGCGAGGATGGCACCCGCGGCGAGCGGGGTGGCCAGGCCGAGGACCAGCAGCACACCGCCCCCGAGTTCACCGGCGATCACCAGGGCGGTGGCCAGCGACGGGTGATCCCAGCCGCCGTTGGCCATCATGTCCTTGGTGCCGTCGATGCCCGGGCCGTGGAACCAGCCGGTCAGCTTCTGCAAGCCGTGGTAGATGAAGGTGTAGCCGACCACCAGGCGCAGGACGAACAAGCCGAGGTCCAGGGTGCCGCGCCGGGCCTCGCGGTTACGGCGCTGCAGGCGAACCGATTCCGCCGACGCGGCCGTCGCGGGCGGGATCGTCGCGTAGCCGTAGTCGTCGTCGCGGGCGGCACCGGTCTCGGCGCTGCTCGCGGTGGGGACCTCGTCGCCGGGATCCAGGCCGAGGTCCTCGTCGGTGCGCGGCACGTCCTTGGGGTCGGGCTTGCGCATCTGCGTGGTCGGCGAATCGAAGGGGCTGGTCACCGGCCGACCCGCCGCGGAGGCAGCCTCTCCGGCCCGCGCCGTCCCGTCATCGGGGGAAGTGTCGTTCGACTTGTCGGTCACGGTCTCACCTTAGGACGTGGGATCGCGGTGCGCCGCCCTTCGCCGCATCAGGCGTGTCAGCCCCGCTCGACTGCCGGTAACGTCTGCACCATGAGTTCGGTATTCGCGGGCCGCGTGGCAGTCGGATTGGCGCTCGGCACGATTCTGGTCGCCGGGTGTGCCCGATTCGACGAGTCGGCGTCGAGCCCGTTCACCACCGAGCCGTCGATCGGCGGTGCCAACGCGGAACCGAAGCCGCCGCAGGACTCGCCCTCGCAGGCGCCGCGCCCGACCGGGCCGTGTATCGACCCCGATCCCAATGTCATCGGCACCTGCCTCGATTCGGCCGCCGGGCTGATCGCGGTAGGAGACGGCGCGCTGGTCGCCGAGCGGCGCACCGGTCGCATCCTGTCGGTGACCCCGGTCGACGCGAGCACTCCGCAGCCACCGCCGGAGGAGGTCGCGGTGCTGCCCGTCGACGGGTCGGGCGACGGTGGCATCTCCGATATCACCTTGTCCCCGACCTTCTCCGAGGACGGGCTGATGTACGCCTACATCACCACCGGCAGCGACAACCGGGTGGTCCGCCTGTCCCGCGACGGCGCGCCGAAGGAGATTCTCACCGGAATCCCCAAGGGCGCCACCGGGAATCGCGGCGCGCTGGAATGGGCGACACCGAACCAGCTGCTGGTCCTCACCGGCGACGCGGGCAACCCCGGCGCCGCGGCCGATCCCGGCTCGCTCGGGGGCAAACTGTTGCGGCTGGACTCACCGTCGTCGGGCGCGAACACTTCGCAGGTGGTCGCCTCGGGCATCGGCACCGCCGGTGACCTGTGCCGTGACGGCAAGGACGGCATGTGGGTCACCGACCGCACCGCCGCCGAGGACCGACTGCAGCATCTCGGCACCGACGGCACCCTCACGGTGTCGTGGACCTGGCCCGACCGCCCCGGCGTCGGCGGGTGCGCGGCGACCACCGACGGCGTGGCCGTCGCCCTCACCGAGGGCAAAGCACTCGCCGCCGTCACCGCCGACCCGAGCACCTTCGCGGTCACCACGGCACCCACCCTGATCGCCCAGGACAAGTACGGCAAGCTGCTCGGTGCCACCGCCGGCGCCGACGGCAGCGTGTGGGTGAGCACGGTCAACAAAACCGACGGCACCCCGGGCGAATTCGACGACCGCGTGGTGCGCATCCCACCGCCGCAGGGCGGTGCGGGCGGCCCGGACTAAAGCGTTCCGCGGCCGACGGGGCGTGCCGCCGAACGCCGCATGCCCTGGCGACACCACGCGTCCGGTCGACGGCAGGGCGCCCAACCCCCTCACCTGGACGGTGAGAGTAGTTGGGCTACTGCGGTTTTCAGCTGCAGGCGGCGAGGACCAGTTCGCGGACCTTGGCGGCGTCGGCCTGGCCACGGGTGGCCTTCATGACATCGCCGACGATCTTGCCCGCCGCCTGAACCTTGCCCGAGCGGATCTTGTCGGCGATATCGGGGTTGGCGGCGAGGGCCTTTTCGACCTCGGCCTGCAGGGCGGTGTCGTCGCTGACCATGCCGAGGCCCTTGGCCTCGACGATCTGGGCGGGTTCGCCCTCGCCGGCCAGCACGAAGTCGACGACCTGCTTGGCGACCTTGTTGTTCACCGTCTTCGCCTCGACCAGGGCGATGACCGCCGCCACCTGCGCGGGGGTGATCGGCAGGTCGACCAGAGCGACCTCGCGTTCCTTGGCCTTCTCGGTGAGGTAGGCGACCCACCAGGAACGGGCCTCGTTGGCGGGGGCACCCGCCTCGACGGTGGCGATGATGAGGTCGAGGGCGCCCGCGTTCACCAGGTCCCGCATCACCTCGTCGGACAGGCCCCAATCGGCCTGGATGCGCGCGCGGACCAGCCACGGGTACTCGGGAATGGTGGCGCGCAGTTCCTCGATCCACTCGGCGGCCGGGGCGACGGGCTCGAGGTCGGGTTCGGGGAAGTAGCGGTAGTCCTCGGCGGTCTCTTTGCGGCGACCCGCCGACGTGGACCCGTCGGCCTCGTTGAAGTGGCGGGTCTCCTGCACGATCTCCCCGCCCGCGGTGAGCACGGCGGCCTGACGGCGCATCTCGTAGCGCACCGCGACCTCGACGCTCTTGAGCGAGTTCACGTTCTTGGTCTCGGTGCGGGTACCGAATTCCTTCGCGCCGATCGCCATCAGCGACACGTTGGCGTCGCAGCGCAGCGAGCCCTGTTCCATCTTCACGTCGGAGACGTTGAGCGAGCGCAGCACTTCGCGCAGCGCGGTGACATAGGCGCGGGCCACCTCGGGCGCGCGTTCGCCGGCACCGGTGATCGGCTTGGTGACGATTTCGATCAGCGGCACGCCCGCCCGGTTGAAGTCGAGCAGCGAGTGGCTCGCGCCGTGGATGCGGCCGGTGGCACCGCCCACGTGCAGCGACTTGCCGGTGTCTTCTTCCATGTGGGCGCGCTCGATGTCGACGCGGAAGGTGCTGCCGTCGTCGAGCACCACGTCGAGGAAGCCGTCGGTGGCGATGGGCTCGTCGTACTGGCTGATCTGGTAGTTCTTGGGCTGGTCCGGGTAGAAGTAGTTCTTGCGCGCGAACCGGCCCCACGGGGTGATCGAACAGTTCAGCGCCAGGCCGATGCGGATGGCCGACTCGACGGCCTTCTCGTTCACGACCGGCAGCGAGCCGGGGAGCCCGAGGCACACCGGGCACACCTGGGTATTGGGTTCGGCGCCGAACTCGGTGGGGCAACCGCAGAACATCTTGGTCGCCGTGGACAACTCGACGTGGACCTCCATGCCGAGCACCGGCTCGTACCGGGAGATGACATCGGCGTAATCCATCAACTCGACCGTGGGTGCGCTCATGCCTAGCAGTCTATGTAAGCCGCTCACGGCGGCGGCCGGTGGTCCTAGCGCGGCGGGACACGGCGGGTGAGCCAGTCGGTGACGTAGGTGAGAACGGCCGGATCGATGGTGGTTTCGATGCTCGAGTATTCGCTGGGGTTGCCGGTCTCGGTGGGCTGCATCAGGTGGTTGAGGCCGGGGAAGGTGTGCACCGTCGGGTCGGGCGCGCCCGCCAGCGCCTCGCGCATGGGCCCCTCGCTCTGGGCGGCGGGAACCTGCAGGTCCTTGCCGCCGAAGAAGGCGAGCACCGGCACGCGCAGCGCGCGCAGCGACGGTTGCGGGTCGAAGGTCATGAAGGAGGTCATGTAGGGGGTGTTGAACGAATCGACCGCTTCCTTCGGTGCGCGCTCGTTCTCGGGTAAGGACTCGTTGTGCTCCTGGGAGTACACCCGGGCGCCCTCGAGGTCGCCGGCGCGCAGCATCGCGGTCCATTTCGTGAGGTAGTCGACCTGCTGATCGATCTTGTCCGGTGGCGCGCCCGAGGCGGCCATGATGACCTTGTTCTGTTCGATCAGCACGTCGGCGCCCGGCACCGACGGGCCGGCCATCAGGATCGCGAACGCGATATCGCTTCCCGGCCTTGCCGCGACCAGCGGTGCGAGGTAGCCGCCCTCGCTGTGGCCGAACAGGCCGACCTTCGCGTCGTCGATCTCGGGCCGCTCGCGCAGGAACGCCACACCGGCCGCGGCGTCACCGGCGAGGGTGTCGTAGGTGGCGTCGTCGAGCTTGCCGCCGGTTCCGCCGACGCCGCGGTCGTCGGTGCGCAGCACGGCGTAGCCCGCGCGGGTGAGGGTGTCGGCGAGCACCAGGAACGGGCGGTGCCCGAGCAGTTCCTCGTTGCGGTCCTGCGGGCCGCTGCCGGTGATCATCAGCACCGCCGGGAACGGGCCGGGCCCTTCGGGTTCGGTGAGCGTGCCCGCGATGGTGATGTCGCCGCTGCGATAGGTGACGTCCTCGCTGCGGTACGGGAACGGCGGCTTCGGGTCCTGCGGACGGGCGACGTTCTCGATCTTGCCGCGCCGCAGCGTGAGTGGCGCCGACTGGCCCGATTGCGACCAGTCACCGGTGATCTGCTCCCCCTCGAGCTTGCCGCGGAACCGCGGGTCCCCCGGCGCGTCGGGGAGCGCGAACTCGACCTTGTCCGGCTCGGCGACAACGTCTTTCAGCGGCGCGTCACGCAGACCCTGGATGGGGATGTCGAGGGTGGCCGAACCGTCTTCGGCGAAACTCACCCCGATCGGGATCGGTTGCCCCGGCACCTCGATCGCGCCGTTCCAGTTGCCGTGCACGGTGGTTTCCCCGGAATCCGGTGTGGACCCGGAGCATCCGCCGACCAGGGCGGTGAGGACTGCAAGAACCGAAACGAACACTCGACCGGTGCGCATGGAACCACGGTACCGACGCCCACCGACAAGTCCACGCAACGTCTCGCCAGGCAGGCCTCAGCCGAAGAAGGCCTGCGCCTCGCTGAGCCGTTCGGCCGGAACCCGTTTGAGCTGCTTGGTCGCCTCCGACAGCGGGACCAGACCGATGGTCGTGCCGTGCAGGGCGACCATCATCCCGAAATGTCCGGCGTGCACGGCCTCTGCCGCGTGCACGCCGAAGCGGGTGGCCAGGATCCGGTCGTAGGGTGTTGGGCTGCCGCCGCGCTGGACGTGGCCGAGCACCGTGGTGCGGACTTCTTTGCCGATCCGGCGCTCGATCTCGGATCCCAACTGCTGGGCGACACCGGTGAACCGCTCGTGCCCGAATTCGTCGATTCCGCCTTCACGCAGCGTGAACCCGGAATCCGGTGCGGGGTGGGCACCTTCGGCGACGACACAGATGAAGCTCTTCTCGCCGCGCTGGAAGCGGGACTTGATCATCGCGCACACCTGCGCGACATCGAAGGGTTCCTCGGGCACCAGCGTCAGGTGCGCGCCCGCGGCGATGCCGGAGTTCAGCGCGATCCAGCCCGCGTGCCGTCCCATCACCTCGACGAGCATCACCCGCTGATGCGATTCGGCGGTGGTGTGCAGGCGGTCGATCGCCTCGGTGG